>CAYOJD010000017.1:0-4783 GCA_964404205.1 uncultured Prolixibacteraceae bacterium | reverse complement strand
CTCTTACAAAAATCTCCCGTGCTCGACACGCTCATTACATCGCAAACCCGTATCAATTTGCTGATACGTTTTTTTGCCCATAGCCGCAATCAGGGTTACCTTCGTGGCCTTGCCGAAGAGTTTGGCGAATCGTCGAACGCCGTTCGCATTGAGCTAAACCGACTTGAAAAAGCCGGAATGCTCATCTCGTATCCCGTCAGGAACAGAAAGATATATCAAGCCAACAAAGATTTTCAACTCTTCACCGAAATCAGAAGTCTGGTTTTAAAACATTTGAAACTGGATAAACTGCTTCATGAAATTGTTTTAAAGACTGAGAATCTAAAGGAAATATGGATCGAAAACATTATCAACCAGTCAGACAACTGCAATGAAAATTTATTATTGCTGGTTGGCGACAAAATAGACAGGGAAACAGCAATGGCAATCCTGAAGGAAAACCAAAAACCATCGATGGACATTCAGGTCATCGACACAGATAAAACAGCGGCATTGTCAAAATTTCCGAACCGCCTTCTACTCTGGACACAACAGAGCATATAAAACAACGCATCAACCTACAAAGTCCAAATCTTCCAAAGCAAACCCTATGGAGAATTCCAACTTCAAACCAGATAATATCAGACAAGACGCCGTAAATCTTGTTTCACTGTTTCGTACCATTTGGGATGGAAGATGGCTCATATCAAAAATCACACTATGGTTTCTGTTTGGAGGATTGATTCTGGCTTTTGTCATTCCCAAAGAATATACCGCGGTCACAGTGATGGTACCTCAAATTTCCGATCCTAAATCTAAACTTGGGGGACTTTCGGGCTTGGCTGCGATGGCTGGTTTCAATCTTAACATTACCGAAGAGTCGGAGATTACACCTAAGATTTACCCGCAAATTATCACCAGTCCCGACTTTCAGTTGGAGCTGATGCAAACCAGGCTGAAGTTCAAAGGGCTCAGCGAACCGGTCACCCTGTTCGACTATTATACCGAGATTCGTAAACCCAACCTGCTCATTAAATATACCATCAACCTTCCCTGGATAATTTTGAAAGCGATACGCGGTAAAAATCAGTCGACAATGCTCGCGCAGGATGGCAATAACCCCATCGAATTCAACGACGATCAGATTGAAGTACAGAAAATTATTAAAGACAAGATCTCGGTTTTTGTCAATGATGTTGACGGCTCGGTCGTACTGAGTTGCTCAATGCCCGAAGCCGTTGCCGCAGCCCAACTCACCCAAAATGCACAGAACCTGTTAAAAAAATATATTACCGACTTTAAGATCGAGAAAGCACTGGCCAACGAAGCCTTTGTTCAGGAACGTTATAACGAAGCAGAGAAAAACTTTGAAGCCATACAGGATCAATTGGCGCTGTTCCGCGACAGAAATAAAAATTTCGCCACGGCAGTAGCCCGCACAGAACTTGAAAGGCTCACGAATAAGTTCACGATAATCAGTGGTGTTTACGGCGAACTGGCTAAAAAGCTGGAACAGGCCAAAATACAGGTCAAAGAAGAAACACCTGTTTTTACCATTGTAAAGCCGGTTATGGTGCCACCCAAAAAGTCGAAGCCAAACCGTCCGTCCATCCTTATCTACGCTTTATTGCTGGGGCTTTTTGCAGGTTCAGTTACTGTAACCTGGAGAGATTATTTTTTGAAGGTAAAACAAGTTTGGGGCGAAACAGGGCAGAACAGAATAAAACAATAGTTGATATAGAATGGATGCTATCCTAAAGAAAAATCTCACCTATCTGTTTTTTTTGCAAAATGTCAATTATGTTGTCCCATTAATCCTGCTACCTTATCTTTCTCAAACGCTCGGGGCTGCAAATTTCGGGAAGATTGCTTTTGCTCAAGCCTTTATCACCTATTTTGTATTAATAACCGATTACGGATTTAACACTACATCTACTCAAAAAGTGGTTGCCGCCAAAAACAACAAGCAATCATTAAGTATCGTATTTTGGTCGACAACTGCTACTAAACTTTTTTTCGCGATAGTCAGCTTCAGCATTTTGGCATCTCTAATTCTTTGGGTACCCAAACTTGGTAAAATGGCCCCTTTGTTATTCGTGGCATCCATCGGCATCGTAACATCGTTACTGTTTCCAATATGGTTGTTTCAGGGGCTCGAAAAAATGTCATTTATTACATGGATTAACGTAATCCCGCGCATTGCAATATTGGCCGCTACATTACTTTATGTCAAACAAGAGTCGGATTATCTCCTTGCCCTCACACTTCAGGTTGGAGGGGCTTTGATTGGTGCATTGGTCAGTACTTTGCTAATTGTCAGGATGAGAGTTGTCCGTTTCTACTGTCCAACAGTCGAGGATATCAAACATTATATAGTTGACGGATGGCATATATTTATTTCGGGCATAGCGACCAACTTTTATACAACAACCAATATTGTCGTTCTTGGGTTCTTAACAAACGACACTTGGGTGGGGCTCTTTTCAGCGGCCGATAAAATAGTCAGGGCAATTACTTCGTTGCTTTCATCCGTTTCACAGGTTACTTTTCCACGAATCAATACTTACTATCACCAATCAAGAGAAAAAGCAATTGAATTTGCAAGTAAGTTACTCTCTTCAATGGCTGTTATTACATTGGCGGGTGGTTTGTTGCTGCTGATTTTTGCGCCTTTTATTGTTAAGCTTCTCTTTGGGCTCCCTCAATACAGTGAATCAATTGCCATTCTTCAGATAAGCAGTTTCCTTCCATTCCTGACCATCTGCAATGGAATTATAGCTGTAAATCTGCTTATCACATTTGGGTTAAAGAAAAGAATGTTCTTCGTCGTGGCAATTGGCGGGATTTTTAGCCTGTTACTTATTGCTCCTTTGGTTATGCTTTTTCAGGCTCGCGGCGTTGCATTCTCTGCTTTACTGACCGAGCTCTTGATTGCGTTCCTTTTGCTTAATGAGCTGTCCCGGAATAAAATTGGAATACATTTTTCACTTCCTAAATTCTTTGCATCAAAGTGAATAGGGCAACGCTGTTAATAACCGGATCTATTGATTTAAAACAGGTTCAAACTCCATCAACAGTCATTAGGGATACCGGTAAAAGGTTGAAACAGTATCTCGATGCCATTGAATATGCCATTGACCACTATACTGAAGTTGAAACAATAATATTTTGCGAAAACACAAACTTCGATTTCAATTATACTCCGTTACGCGAAAAAGCAGAGAAAAAAGGTAAGAATCTCGAAATTTTGACATTTGCTGGTAATTATGAGATGATATACCAAAGAGGAAAAGGTTACGGCGAAGGCGAGATAATCGACTATGCCCTGAACAACAGCTACTTTCTGTCGAAAACCCAATCATTTTACAAACTAACCGGACGGCTGATCATAAAAAACATGGATCAGTTAATCCGAACGACACACTCGGCAAATGCTTTTTGGTTCAAACCCATCGAAATAACTACGTTATCGAAGCGTCATATCGAAACCTTCTTTTACAAAACAGAAACAGAGCTTTATCAATCGACACTTCGCGATGCCTATCTTTCGGTCGATGAAGTCGATAACATATATCTTGAGCATCTTTTTTTCGACCGCTTAAATGGTTTGAAAGTGCGGAATTTCAACTCTTTGCCCCAGCTATCCGGCGAATCCGGAACTTCAGGCAAAAAATACGATTTAAATGGGTTTCACAAATTTAAAATCCAATTTTACACGTTTACAGGAGCTTATCATCTTTACAAAACGTTTCCCGAAAAAATCGCTTTTGCTGCAATCGCGATGTCTCTGAAAATATTTCGAACCATAAAGTAATGACGACAATCAAAGGCGGCAAGAGGCTACAAAAAACCGATTCCAGGAGTCAAGACGGCGTTGCTCCCAAAATCTCGGTCGTTACCGTGGTGAGAAATGGCGCAGCAACTATTGGCCAAACCATCGAAAGTGTACTCTCCCAGTCGTGGAGAAATAAAGAATATATCATCATTGACGGTGGCAGTACCGATGGGACAATAGATATCATTCGTCGGTTTGACGATAAAATTGATTTTTGGATCAGCGAACCCGACAAAGGTATTTTTGATGCCATGAACAAAGGGATCGAATCAGCTACCGGCGATGTCATTGGGATACTGAATGCCGACGACTGGTACGAACCGGAAGCCCTCTCTAAAGTTGCCAAAACTTATATCGAAACAAACGGGAAAGCGGTGATTCATGGAATGTTGCGCAACTTTCTCGACGAACAGTTTTATGCTGTAAAAGGAAATTCAATCAAAGTGCTGAAATATGATATGATCCAACACCCGACCTGTTTCATCCCTCAGACCATTTATAAACAGTTTGGAGGTTACAATCACAAATTCCGCTATTCAGCCGACTACGACTTCATCTTAAAACTGGTGAATCATCATGTCGATTTTCACTTCGTTGAAACTGTTTTAACCAATTTTCGATTAGGTGGTGCTTCATCCACCCAAAAGGCAGATTTGGAAATGATTGAGGTCATGAAAAGAAATCACCTAATCTCTCCCGCTGAGGCATGGATGAGAAAGGCTCAAGCCCGGATAACCTTCCTGGCAAAATCACTGTTAAGGAAATAATGATGCAAATTCGCACCATAAAAGATTTTACGGTTTCTCCCGACAAACTGGGTTTCTTTCTTTTTGCCTTACTAACTTCAGTTTTCTTTATTGTTCCCGACCCTGAGGTAACCCAAAAACCGTTCCGGGTTGGAATTGCACTGCTGTTTATGTTGGTTTTTGCAAATTTACTTATCTATCAGCAAATCAGGCTCCGGTCGCT
>CAYOJD010000016.1:0-33963 GCA_964404205.1 uncultured Prolixibacteraceae bacterium | reverse complement strand
ACTCGGTGGTTGAAGTTGAAACTTCTTCGTCGAAACAGTTGCTGAAAAACAGTCGTGGAATGGGTTTTCGCGGTGCCTTCTTCGATGTAGAGGTTTACGATAATTCGCGCGAAGAAAGCCGCTTTGCAGCCCGTCGCGGTGGAAACGATTTTCGCGGGAACAGTGATGGCGGCAAGCCTCGCGACAGGGGTTACGGCAAACCTAAAAGCGGAAACAGCGAACCCTTTTTCCGTAAGGAACGCAAAAAAAGATATTGATATTCAGGGAGCCTGGATATGATATTTTTTCCATACAACGGCTTTAGTATCTTCGTGACAGAAGGGCTAAAGCCGTTTCGATTTAACGATTTCAAAACGTTGGCTGACCAAAAATTGACGATCTTTGCCATCCGTTTCATCGACTATCATCGATTATCATCATGGTTGTACATACTACAGAAAGCTTGGGAGAGCGTGCTGACGATAATAGCAAAAGCAGGATACGCCTTGCGGTTGCCCTGTTTTATTTCAGCATGGGGCTCTGTTTTGCATCGTGGGCGAGCCGTATCCCCGATATTAAAACAACATTGCATTTGAGCGATGCTGCTTTCGGAACGGTTTTATTTGCCCTTCCGGTCGGGCAGTTTTTGATGATGCCCTTTTCAGGGAAATTGGTAACCCGATATGGCAGTCCGGCGATTCTGCTTTTTGCGTTGCCGTTTTACACGCTGTGTTTGGTGGGGCTTGGTTTAGCCCAATCGGGGTGGCAGTTGGCAGCAGCCCTCTTTTGTTTCGGATTATTCGGGAATATGTGCAATATTTCAATCAACACACAGGGAGTAGCTGCCGAAAGGCTCTATCAGCGGCCCATCATGTCGTCGTTTCACGGCGGATGGAGCATGGCCGGGTTTACAGGGGCTTTGGTTGGGCTTGCCATGATGAATTTTCGTGCCAACCCGCTTACCCACTTTGTGATAATAGTCGGTATTGTGTGGATATTTATCCTGTTCAACAAACGTTTTCTGATTGCCGGTGCCGGACAAAGCAACATTCCTGCGGCCAGAACCTCCTTCTTCAGTAAACCGGACAGGCTTTTGTTTTTGCTGGGCGTAATCGGGTTTTGCAGTATGGCCAGCGAGGGTGCCATGTTCGACTGGAGCGGTGTCTATTTCAAAGATGTGGTGAAAGCGCCTGCTTCGCTGGTGGTTCTGGGATATACTTCGTTTATGATAATGATGGCCGGCGGCCGTTTTGTTGCCGATAAACTAATAGCCCGCTATGGCCGAAAGCTTTTGCTACAGATTAGCGGCGTGATGATATCGACAGGACTTTTTATTTCCGTACTTTTTCCCTATCTCATTCCTTCAACCTTTGCCTTTATGTTGGTTGGTTTGGGGGTTTCGAGCATTGTGCCAACCGTTTACAGTACAGCCGGTAAACATCCTTCGATTGCACCGGGCATTGCATTGGCCACCGTATCGAGTGTCAGCTTTTTGGGCTTTTTGATGGGGCCGCCATTGATTGGCTATATTGCCGAAGCTGCCGGATTACGTTATTCGTTTGCCTTTATCGGACTTTTCGGGTTTGGTATCTCCATATTGGTGACCAGAATGAAAGAGATACACTGACTGTTGGGACCTTAAACTTTTAGCAGAAAAAATATAGGATTATTAAAATTGCCTTGCCTGAATGGATTTAGGTCGTGACCTATTTTGCATGTGTTGGAACATGAAATAGAAGCGTTGGAAAGTGGAATAGAAGCGTTGGAACGTGGAATAGAAGCGTTGGAAAGTGGAATGAAAGCGCTGGAACGTGGAATAGAAGCGTTGGAACGTGGAATGAAAGCGTTGGAACGTGGAATAGAAGCGTTGGAACGTGGAATAGAAGCGTTGGAAAGTGGAATAGAAGCGTTGGAAAGTGGAATGAAAGCGCTGGAACGTGGAATAGAAGCGTTGGAACGTGGAATGAAAGCGCTGGAACGTGGAATAGAAGCGTTGGAACGTGGAATAGAAGCGTTGGAACGTGGAATAGAAGCGTTGGAACGTGGAATAGAAGCATTGGAACATGTAGGAGAGGCGTTGGAATGTATCCTATTCAGGTCTAACCTAAATGAGATTAGGTTAGACCTGAAATCAGCCATCATGGGTTATTTCACTTCCGTGATTTCGATAACTGCACTGGTGAGTGGATTGTTGTTGGGTAACGAAATGCCCACTTTCATCAGATAGTCGCCCGAAAAGATCTGGGCTTCGGCAGGCCTCGACGGACCTGGGCTGTGTTGAGCATTATCGCGACTTTCCATTCTATTGATTTCTTCCACTTTGTATAACTTATCGGGTGCAAGCCCCTGTAACCTGACGGCTGCAAACTGATTGAATGTACGAGGGTATAAAGCGTACGAGAAGAGTACCGCGTGGCTTTTGGCTTCGTCGACATACATCAGCACTGCTCTTTGTTCGTTGTAAGGCGAAATCAACCGGAAGAGATCGCCACGCCAGATAACCTCTTTCAACCGTTCATAATTTTTCAGTGCGCTTTGGCTGAATTTCAACTCTTCGGGTGATAGCTCGGCAACCCTGATATCGTAACCCATTTTGCCCATCATGGCAACATCGGTACGGTATTTAAGCGATTGTTTCCCCCAGGTGGTAATATGGTTACAAACAGATATGGCGGGAAAGAAGGCGGAATATTCCCATTGAATATAAACTCTTTCGAGCCCATCGGTGTTGTCGCTGGGCCAAAATTCGGTGAAATATTTCAGTGCCCCGTAATCGCTTCGGCCACCGCCTCCCGAACAAAGCATAATGGGCAATGTTGGGTATTTTGCGCGCAATCGCTCCATGATTTTGTAGAAACTATGCACATAGTCGATTTGCAGGTGCGATTGTTTTTCTTTCAAGAAATTGGAATAAGAGCTGGTCATCATTCGGTTACAATCCCATTTAATGAAAGCGATACCCGGATTTTGAGTGAGCATCCCGTCGACCATATTATAGACAAATTCCTGCACTTCGGGGTTTGTTAAATCGAGAACCAACTGGTTTCGATAGTAGTTTTCGGCCCGATTGGGAAGTTTCAGCACCCATTCAGGATGTTTTTCGTAGAGTTCGCTTTTAGGATTGACCATTTCGGGTTCAATCCAAATCCCAAATTTGATTCCTTTTTCGGTAGCTTTTTCAACCAAATAACCTAAGCCATGAGGTAGTTTTTTTACATTGGGTTGCCAGTCTCCCAGTCCGGCTCCATCGTTGTTGCGCGGATATTTATTGGCAAACCAACCATCGTCGAGCAGAAAAAGATCGACACCAAGATTTTTGGCTCCATCAAAGAGTTGGGTTAATACCTCCTCGTCGAAGGTGAAATAGGTGGCTTCCCAGTTGTTGAGCAGTGTAAGACGATTGCCATTGCCATCGAGGATGCCCCAGTTGCGGGCCCAGCGATGGAGGTTCCGACTGGCTTCGCCTGTTCCGTTAGCACTGTAAGTAAAGACCAGTTCAGGGGTCACGAACTCTTCGTTCGGATTCAGCCAATACTCGGAGCCGAAATGGTTGATGCCTGAAATTATTCGCAACGAATTGTTATTGTCAATTTCGAAATCGTAGCGGAAGCTACCGGTCCAGGCCAGGTTGGCAGCTATCACTTCGCCGGTTGTTTCGGTGGCAGGGCAATCTTTTGAAAGGAGAAAAAGCGGCATACGGTAAATATTGGCCCGTGTACCCAATTTGCTGTCGATTGTAGTAATACCATTGGGAAGCGGAGTTACTTCGCGGCGCATCTCCTTGGCCCAATCGCCGTTGAAATGGGTAAGCCAGTATTGGCCGGCGTTGAGATGCAACATTGACGAGGCGTAATTGGTCATCTCGACTGCTTTTTTCTCGCGGTGCGAAATGACACTCCAACTCTTGACGACATTCTCGCTGAAATAGGCGGCAAAATTGAGCTTTACCTCCACGGGGTACTGCGGGTCTTTCAACGTGATGATGGTGGTGGTTACATTGCCATCTTTTTTGGTGTTTATGCTGCTAAACAACAATTCCAATGATGGATTACCGTCGTTGTGCACCATTTTAATGGCAGGTTCGAACAGGTTGTCGGTTCCTGCCGGCATGTAGGCCTCCTGTAGCAGCGGCAGTTTGGCATAATCGGAACCATTTTTTAATTTTTCTCCCCAATAGAGTTGATAGAGTTTTTTGTTTTGTCCAACGGCAAAAACAAGAGATGTTTTGTCTGTTTCGACAACAATTGGCGATCCCTCAATGGTCACTCTGTCGGGTTGGGCAAAGGCTTGTCCAACGAGCAGGAGCAGCAATGCAAGCGAATAAATTGTCTTCATGAGATGGATAATTACAGTATAAAGTACTTTTTATATAAACAAAAAAATATCGAATTTTAAATTTTAAACTTCTGATAAATTGACAGTTGTATTTTTAAGGCGACTGAGAATGTTTGGTTGTGTACAATGGTAAAAATAAGAAAAAAAAGAAGCGGTATCGAATTTTGATTGATATCTTTGAGGCTGCTTTAACCCAAAAGAGTGAATGGATAGCTCCGGAACAAAATATGCTGATGTAATTCTCCCGCTTCCGCTTGAAGGTTTTTTTACTTATCTGGTTCCTCGCGAAATGGAGAACGATATTGTTGTCGGGGGAAGGGTGGTGGTGCAGTTTGGTGCCAAACGGTTTTATTCGGCACTGGTCCACTCGATTCATTATCAATGTCCCGAAGGGTACGAGATAAAGAATATTGAGTCGTTGCTCGACCGTGAAGCGGTTGTCCCAACGGCCTGTTTTGCGCTTTGGGATTGGATTGCAGGCTATTACCATTGTTCTATTGGTGAGGTGTACAAGGCCGCTTTGCCTTCAGGATTGAAACTGGAGAGTGAAACCAGCATTAGTTTGAACGTCGATTTTGTAGAAGATGTAAACGATAAACTTTCTTCGAAAGAAGAAGAGGTTTTTCAGGTTATTTATGGCCGGAGAAACCTGACAGTCCATGAATTGAATTCAGCCTTGAAGAAGAAAAATACATTGCCTGTTTTGAACGAATTGTTGCGCAAAGGGGCAGTGGTAGTCGAAGAAGAACTAAAAGAAACCGTACGCCCTAAAACAGAAACCCATATCGTTTTGTCGCCGGAGTTTCATGATGAGTTGAAAATCAATCGTATGCTTGATTTGCTGACGAAAGTGCCCAAGCAACAAAGGCTGCTCGGTTTTATTTTACAAAAGGCAGGTGATTTGGCGCTGCTTTCCAAATTTTCGATGGCCAAAAAAGAGCTGTTGACAGAAAGTGGTTGTTCCGTTGCGATTCTTAACGGCTTGATTGGGAAATCGATTTTGAAAACCAAAGAGGTGGTTATTACCCGTTTGGATGAATCGGTGACAACGGTCAAGCCAATGTACCCGCTGAGTGAGGTCCAACAATTGGCTTATCGGCAAATCAAAAAATCGTTCGATAAAAATGTTACCACCTTGCTGCACGGGGTAACCGGAAGCGGGAAAACAGAAATCTATATTCAGTTAATTGCCGATTGTATCGCGCAAGGGAAGCAGGTACTTTATCTTTTGCCGGAAATTGGATTAACGACTCAGATTATTAGCCGTTTAAAACGGGTTTTTGGGAATAAAACAGGAGTTTATCATTCGAAATTTAACGATGCCGAAAGGGTAGAAATCTGGAATAAAGTGCTGAGATATCAGCCTGAAAGCGATAAGAATTACCAGTTGATAGTCGGGGCGCGTTCGGCGCTTTTTCTGCCATTCAGCCATCTGGGGTTGATAATTGTCGATGAGGAACACGAAAATAGTTTTAAACAATATGATCCGGCACCCCGCTATCATGCCCGCGACAGTGCCATTGTGCTGGGACACTTGCACCAGATTCCGGTTTTACTTGGAACGGCGACACCTTCGGTAGAAACCTATTTTAATGCCCAACAGGGAAAGTATGGTTTCGTTGAACTGACCGGAAGGCATGGACGCATTGAACTCCCGGAGATTCAAATCGCCGATTTGAAGGAGGCTTACCGGAAGAAGGAGATAGTGGCACATCTTACGCCGCTGCTGCACGATGAAATTGAGCTTGCTTTGAAAAATAATGAGCAGGTGATTCTTTTTCAGAACCGGCGGGGCTTCTCTCCGTTTGTCGAATGCAAAGCGTGTGGTTGGGTGCCCAAATGCAATCATTGCGATGTAAGCCTTACTTACCATAAACACAATCATACGCTGGCTTGCCATTATTGCGGATGGTCGATGTCGCACCCCGGCAGTTGCCGTTCATGCGGTTCAAAAGAGGTTAATACGAAAGGTTTTGGAACCGAAAAGATTGAAGAAGAGCTTTCGGAGCTCTTTCCGTCAGCCAATGTCGAGCGCATGGATTTGGATACCACACGGACCAAGAATGGTTTCGATAACCTGATAAAGCGTTTTGAAATGGGTTCGATAGATATTTTGGTTGGGACACAAATGATAACCAAAGGCCTCGATTTTGAGCATGTCAGCGTGGTGGGCATTCTTAATGCCGATAATCTGCTCAACTTTCCCGATTTTCGCTCGCACGAAAGAAGCTATCAGCTCATGGCGCAGGTGGGGGGACGTGCCGGGCGAAAGCATAAACAGGGGCGGGTGATTATCCAGACATCCGATCCGAGTCATCCGGTTATCAAACAGGTAATTGATAACGACTATCAGGCGATGTATAAAAGCCAGATTGAAGAGCGGGAGCAATTCAAATATCCGCCATTTTACCGGTTGATAAATGTTACACTGAAGCACCGCGACAAGGGTGAACTCGAACGAATAACCAATTTAGCTGCAAGGGCACTTCGCCGAGAATTTGGCCAACGGGTTCTGGGGCCAGAAGATCCGGCAGTAAACCGAATCAAATTGATGTACATCAAACAGATGTGGATGAAATTCGAACGTGATATTTCAATCAGCAGTGCCAAAAGGCGGATGCAACAGATTCTCGATTCGGTAAAATCGCAGGAAGGCAATAAAATGGTTCAAATTATTGTCGATGTCGATCCAATGTAAATACTGACGGATACCGTTTCAGAACCAATCTCTCCGTTTAAAAATCAGTACACCCATCAGCGAGATGAAGAATGATCCGGCAATGACATAATAGAAAGCCTGGCTATCGGCTTCGATATGGCTGGTGAGATTCATCCCGAAGATGCTGGCAATCAATGTCGGAAACATCAAAATAATCGAAATAGCGGTCAGCTGTTTCATCACAACGTTAAGGTTGTTCGAGATCACCGAAGTGTAGTTTTTCATCATACTTCCCAAAATGTCGCTCAATACGTTGGCTGTTTCAATTGCCTGTCGAAGCTCGATATCAGCATCTTCATACAAATCTTCGTCGAATGAATCTTTGCTGAATTTCAGGTTTTTGATACGTGAATAGAGAATCCCGTTTCCACGAAGAGAGGCGATAAAGTAAACCAACGATTTTTCGATTTTCATCAAACTTTGCAGATCTTCATTCTGGATAGAGCGTTCGAGTTCTTTCTCCGTCTCGTACAACAGGTTGTTGATTTGCTTCAGGTATTTCAGGAACCAAACCGATGAGGAGAGGAAGAGCCTCACCACAAAGTCGAAATTATTCTGGATATTGATGTTTTTGCGCTGCGAATGAGAAATGAAGTCGGAGAGCATCTGCGTTTGATAGTAGCAGAGGGTCAGTACTACATCGCCGGTAAAAATAATGCCAAGCGGGGCAGTAATAAACGGAGCGCCGTTATTTGAGTAATAGGGGACACGGATAATAAGATAAAGCCAGTCGTCATCGGCTTCGGTGCGCGGACGCTCGTCGACGTCGGCAATGTCGGTAATAAATTCCTGTGGAATATTGTAGCGGGCGCCAATTAGGGCGAGCTCTTCGTCGGTGGGGCATTCGACATTGATCCAACAGTCGGGTTCCCATTGATCAATTACTTTGTACCCTCTTTCGTTTTTCAGATAGGTAATCATAACGTTTTCCTCCAAGATTTAAACCAGAGGTAATTCGTCATTCATTTACCTCTGCTGATTTAACTTTCTATGTCCGCCGGATAGTCATCCATCACTTCACAAAATTTTTTGCAAGTGTAAGACATATTTTTAACAAACAGCAAATTTTTAGTGTATAATTTTCTTAAAAAAACCTGATTTGTTTTGTTTTGGATATGGTGTTTGGTTATGAAGCAGTTGAAATAATAATCGGTGTAAAATAAATCCCTTGTCCAATGGTTGGGGCGGGCCAAAAATTTAATTTAAACTGAGCATAAATTACCCTGCCTGACCGTTTTGGGCGAGATATCATATTCGTTACAAAAAAATGTATATACATTTGCGGCCGATTTTTACGAGAAAAAAATGGTCGAAAATAAAAACCTTTGTCATACAGGTATTGTGAAATCGGTTGATACTGACAAGATTGTTGTAAGTATCATTTCGCAGGCAGCCTGTGTCTCGTGTCAGGTAAAAGGGAGTTGCTCTTCATCCGAAATCAAGGAGAAAGAGGTTGAGGTAACCGAGTGGGAGGGGCATTTTGCACCGGGCGACAGTGTCGAGGTGATGGCTTCCAAATCGCAGGGGTACAGGGCACTTTTCTTTGGCTATTTGCTGCCGCTAATCCTGGTTGTAGCCACACTTGCCGGGGTGAATACTGTTGCTAAACATGAAGCATTGGCGGCACTTGGCGCTTTAGGCATACTTTTACCTTATTATTTTATTTTATTTTTGTTCCGTTCAAAATTAAGGAACACACTCAGGTTCCGCATCAGAAAACAGCTAAACTTCAAAACATTATGAGTGATACGCTAATTTATACCGTTGTTGTAATCAGTACTATCGGTATTATTTCCGCCATCATCCTTTATTATGTTTCGCAAAAATTCAAGGTATACGAAGATCCAAGAATCGACGAGGTAGAAACGGCCTTGCCATCGGCCAACTGTGGCGGTTGCGGTTATGCCGGTTGCCGTGCATTTGCCGAAGCATGTGTTTCGACCGGCGATTTATCCAACCTTTTTTGTCCGGTTGGAGGCAACGATACGATGAAATCGGTCGCAGGAATCCTTGGTCTCGAAGCTGTTCAAAAAGCACCGAGGACAGCGGTGGTGCGTTGCAATGGCACCTGCGAGCACAGGCCTAAAACCAACCGTTTCGATGGGGTGGCCACTTGTGCGGTTGCGTCGTCGCTCTATTCAGGCGAAACCGGTTGTTCGTTCGGATGTCTGGGTTTTGGCGACTGTACGGTTGTTTGCGATTTCGATGCTATACACATGAACCCCGTTACCGGCCTTCCGGAAGTGGATGACGAAAAATGCGTAGCCTGTGGTGCTTGTGTCGAAGCTTGCCCGAAAATGCTTATCGAATTGCGGAAGCAGATGCCAAAATTCCGGAAGATTTATGTGGCTTGCCGAAATCAGGAAAAGGGAGCCATTGCCAAAAAATCGTGCGATGTAGCTTGTATCGGTTGTAGCAAATGCTTTAAAGAGTGTGCATACGATGCAATTACCATCAGCAATAATCTTGCTTTTATCGATTCGGATAAGTGTAAACTTTGCCGCAAATGCGTTACTGTTTGTCCAACCAACGCGATTGCCGAAATCAATTTCCCGCCAAGGAAGGCCAAAGCCGAAGAGAGTGAGCCGGCTGTCAAACCTGTTGATGCTTAAATTTTGAAACCTGATTGGAGTAATATATAATTATCAACCAATGATGCTAAAAACATTCAAACTGGGTGGCGTTCATCCAGCCGAGAATAAGTTCTCGGCTGATAAATCAATAGAAGTATTACCGTTGCCCAAAAGTGTGACAATCCCTGTTTCGCAGCATATTGGTGCACCCGCGACTGTAGTTGTAGCCAAAGGCGATATGGTTAAAGTGGGTACGCTGATTGCCAAAAGCAGCGGCTTCGTTTCGACAAATATTCATTCTTCGGTTTCGGGGAAAGTGTCGAAGATTGATGAAGTGATGGATGCATCGGGCTACAAAAAAAGTTCTGTGGTTATTGAAGTCGATGGCGACGAATGGGAAGAAACAATTGATCGTTCTCCTGCTTTGGTAACCCAGTGCTTGTTCGATGCCAAGACCATAAACCTTAAAATTCTGGAAGCGGGTATTGTGGGATTGGGAGGAGCAACATTTCCCACCCACATTAAACTGGCACCTCCTCCTGGAAGTAAAGCCGAGATTTTGATTATCAATGGGGTTGAATGCGAACCATACCTCACCTCCGACCATCGTCTGATGCTCGAAAAAGGAGAGGAAATATTGGTTGGGACAACCATTTTGATGAAGGCCCTCGGAGTCAGCAAAGCCGTTATTGGGATTGAAAACAATAAAAAAGATGCGATTGCCCATTTGACCAACCTCTCGGCCAAATACAGCGGAATATCGGTTTGCCCGTTGAAGGTAAAGTATCCTCAGGGGGGTGAAAAGCAGTTGATTAAAGCTGTTACCGGACGTGAAGTCCCATCGGGGGCGCTTCCCATTGCGGTTGGTGCCGTGGTGAACAACGTTGGTACGGCTTACGCCGTTTACGAAGCGGTGATGAAAAATAAGCCGTTGATTGAAAGAGTGGTAACCGTTACCGGGAAAGAGTTGGCTAAACCATCGAACTTTATGGTGCGTATCGGAACAGCTGTTCAACAGTTGGTTGATGCTGCCGGTGGTTTACCTGAAACCACGGGTAAAATCGTAAGCGGTGGCCCAATGATGGGGCGTTCAATTACCACGCTCGATGTAGCCGTAACCAAAGGAACTTCAGGTGTTTTGCTGATTCCCGGAAACGAATCGAGCCGTTTGCCTGTCAAACCTTGCATTCGTTGTGCCAAATGTGTCACTGTTTGCCCGATGGGCCTTGAACCCTATCTGTTGATGACCCTTTCAGAAAAACGGATGTGGGAACATTCAGAGGAAAATAAAGTGATGGATTGCATCGAGTGCGGCTCCTGCTCGTTTACCTGTCCGTCGTCGAGACCTTTGCTCGACCATATCAGACTTGGTAAAACCACTGTGGGTAAACTTATCCGCTCGCGAAAAAGTGCTAACTAACCCAGTATAAATCTGTAAAAGTAATTGAATCGCTGATGAGTAAATTATTAACAATCGCACCTTCCCCTCACGTTAAAGGGGATGAGTCGATCCAGAAGATAATGTACGGGGTTATTATAGCCCTGCTACCGGCGTTAATCATGTCGACGATTTTCTTTGGCTTTAATGCCCTGAAAGTGACATTGATTGCTGTGGCCTCCTGTATCCTTTTTGAATTTTTGATTCAGAAATATATTCTAAAGGTTGAACCAACCATCAAAGACGGTTCGGCCATTATTACCGGTATATTGCTGGCCTTTAATGTCCCTGTCGGGTTGCCGGTTTGGCTTATCATCATGGGTTCGCTGGTGGCTGTTGGTATTGGAAAATTATCTTTTGGAGGCTTAGGCCAAAACCCTTTTAACCCGGCTTTGGTGGGCCGTGTTTTCCTGCTGATATCTTTCCCTGTACAAATGACAACCTGGACGCCCAATATTACGGCAGTCGACGGGTTTACCGGTGCAACGCCGCTTGGATTGCTGAAAGAGGGATTGAAAAGCGGTCGTTCGCTGGCCGAGGTAACCAAAGATATGCCTGGCTATATCGATATGTTCTGGGGCAACATGAGCGGTTCTTTGGGCGAGATTTCGGCCGTTGCGCTCTTGCTTGGAGGTGCATATATGCTTTGGAAGAAAATCATTACCTGGCACATTCCGGTTTCGGTACTTGGTTCGATGGCATTGCTTCAGGCTATACTCTGGATGGTTGCCCCCGACCGGTTCATCGACCCCATGTTTCATCTGATTACCGGCGGGGCAATGTTGGGGGCAATTTTCATGGCAACCGACATGGTTACTTCGCCGATGACCGTTAGAGGTCAACTTATTTTTGGGGTGGGAATTGGTGTTTTAACTGTTTGTATCCGAAATTTCGGGGCCTACCCCGAGGGTATTTCATTTGCGATTTTGATTATGAATGCTTTTACCCCACTCATCAACGCCAGAATTAAACCTAAACGATTTGGAGGGATAAACTGATGGCACGCGAATCGAATTTTAAAAATATGGTGGTTGTCTTGCTGGCGGTTACATTTGTGGCCTCAGCGGCACTTGGTTTGGTCAATGAATTGACCGAATCGGCTATCGAAAAGGCCAACGCCGATATACAAAACAAGGCTATTGCCGCTATTTTGCCCGAATTTAATTATTTGGGCGACAGTTATAAGCGTCTGCCCGAGGGAGATGCTGACAGTATTGAACTTTTCCCGGCTTTTAGTGCCGATAGTCAGTGGGTGGCCACTGCGGTAAAGAGTTATACCAAGAAAGGATTTTCAGGACTGTTCACCGTGATGGTGGGGTTCGACAAAGAGGGAACAATCACCGGTTTCAAAGTGCTAGAGCACAAAGAAACACCAGGATTGGGTTCAAAAATGGAGGCATGGTTTTCGGAGAAAGAGAAGCCTGGACAATATGTAATCGGGAAGAATCCGGGAACCGATAATTTCACGGTAAAAAAAGATGGTGGCTCATTCGATGCCATCACCGCTGCAACCATATCGTCGCGGGCATTTCTCGAATCGGTACGCAGGGCCTATACAACCTGGAAAGGACAACCCGACGCAATGAGCGGTGCTACACAAAAAAGCGATGAACCCATGACCGTAGAAGCACCTGCCGATACGACCCAGATAAAGGAAGGAGGAAATTTATGAGCCAACTCAAAACATTTTTGAACGGGTTAATGAAAGAAAACCCTGTTTTTACCCTATTGCTGGGAATGTGTCCAACATTGGGTGTAACCTCATCCGCCATTAACGGGATAGGGATGGGGCTTGCCACTACTTTCGTATTGCTAATGTCGAACGTAATGGTTTCGCTGGTGGCCGGATTTATTCCCGATAAGGTACGAATTCCGAGCTATGTGGTTATTATTGCCACTTTTGTAACCATCGTTCAGTTAAGCATGCAGGCCTATATGCCCGGATTGTATGCCAGTCTTGGGCTATTTATCCCGTTGATTGTGGTGAACTGTATTGTATTGGGCCGTGCCGAAGCCTTTGCCTCGAAGAACGGTGTTTTTGCAGCATCTCTCGACGGCTTGGGAATGGGGCTTGGATTCACCCTTGCGCTGACTATTCTGGGCAGTGTCCGTGAGTTTCTTGGTACCGGAAAAATATTTGGATTGGCTGTTTATAGCGAAAACTATGGCAGCCTTATCTTCGTCCTGGCCCCAGGTGCATTTATCGTGTTGGGATATCTGATTGCAATTGTCAATAAAATCAAAAAAGCCTGATAATTATGGAATACGTTATCATCATTATATCGGCAATTCTGGTCAACAATATCGTGTTGGCCCAGTTCCTCGGGATTTGTCCTTTTCTGGGTGTTTCGAAAAACAGCTCTACTGCCGTTGGTATGGCCGGCGCAGTGGCTTTTGTAATGACACTCTCGACCATTGTAACTTACCTGATTCAGCACTTTATTCTTAATCCGCTGAGTATCGGTTATCTGCAAACTATCTCTTTTATTTTGGTGATTGCTGCTTTAGTGCAGTTGGTCGAGATTATCCTGAAAAAGGTTAGTCCTGCTTTGTATCAGGCGCTGGGCGTTTTCCTGCCGCTGATTACGACCAATTGTACCATTCTTGGGGTGGCCATTCTAACCATTACCAAAGAATTTAACCTGATGGAAGGTGTGGTATTTGCCATCTCTACAGCTATTGGCTTTGGGTTGGCGCTGGTTATCTTTGCCGGAATACGTGAGCAACTCGAGTTGATGAATATTCCCAAAGGATTGAAAGGTACGCCAATTGCGTTGATTACTGCCGGAATTCTGGCAATGGCCTTTATGGGATTTTCGGGAATGGTTTAAACTCTCAATCGAAATAGTAAAAAAGCGGGTTTTTCCCGCTTTTTTTATGAAAAAGAACCAAAATCATCGAGTCTCGGTTGTGAAATTGGCATTCTTATGCCGGACTATTTATATTATTGTTCATGTTTTGCTATAAATTGCAAAACACTCCATTTATTAAACATCTGATATCAGATTGTTAACTCAGTTCGTTCGACGAAGGGTTTTTGTATATCGTGGTTCTAATAACCATATTTATCTTTCGATTTGATTAAGTTTATCAATGAATGATAATTAGCTACAACCTGATCAAATATTCGTTTTGAAGTTTTAATGATGAATAGCCATAAAAGACTACTTAGAATGATAGTTATACTGTTTGTTGACCGATAATTTACCCTTCGTCATTGGCTCTTCAACGAACTTTTGGTTTGATTTAATCTATTGACAGTCAAATTAGTAGCGTATTTAATATTTTTTAGCATTTCGGATGTTGTGTTATATTGACTTGGTCTAAATAAAGTTGTAGCTTTAATTTGATATTTTATTCAATCTTAATAAAAATAGACATGAAGAAAAGATTTTTCCTTTTTGCTCTGTTGCTTCTTAGCCTGACCTCAGTTCGGGCCCAAAAGAGCGACGATGTGAGAATTCCGTTAATCGGAACTGACGCTCCTGCCTTCACGGCGCAAACAACGAATGGAGAACTATCTTTCCCTTCAGATTATGGGCGCAACTGGAAGATCCTGCTGAGCCATCCCCGCGATTTTACCCCGGTATGTTCGACCGAGTTACTGGAACTGGCCCAAATGCAACAAGATTTTTCAGCATTAGGTGTGAAACTGGCCATTATCTCGACTGATAATCTCGAACGACATAAACTATGGAAAGCTGCGTTGGAAGAAATTGCATATAAAGGTAATTCGCCCACTGAAATCAAATATGCCCTTATTGACGACCATAACTTCGAAATTTCAAAAAAATACGGGATGTTGCATTCGCCTGTCAGCACAACCGAAGATGTTCGCGGGGTATTTGTTATTGATGGAAAAAATAAGGTTCGGGCCGTTTATTTCTATCCGATGAGAATCGGCCGCAATATGGATGAAATCAAAAGGATGGTGGTCGCTCTTCAAACTTCTGATCAGGAAGAAAACATCGGAATGGCTACACCTGCAAACTGGAGCCCCGGCGACGATATGATGGTAACTCATTATCCTTATACCCAGAAAGAGCTGGCTGACAATCCTGAATTGGAAAAGATGTACTATAATATTGGAACATTTATGTGGTTTAAGAAATCAAAGTAGCCAACTGATTTGGGTGGCTATTCGATATATAGCCAAAAAGCGGGCCATCAGCCCGCTTTTTTTCTTATAACATAAAGCATGTTCTTTATTGGTTCAGCAGCTGCTGGAAAAATGGGATAACTGCTTCGGCCATTTTTGCATGGTCGTCAATGTCAGGATGATAACTGCAACCGTGTGGCTCGATTCCCTGAAAACGATAAATAGCAATTGATTTATGTCCACCAATCTCGTCGAAATGGGTTTTGACTTTGTTGAGACAGTCGAAGAAAATCATTTCCTTTTCGCCGCTAACCATGGGGCTGGTCAGTAGCGCAATCTGTGTATTGGGGTAGTGAGAATAGATTTTTTCGACAAAAGCGATATAAGTGTTGACGTAGGTTTCGGGGTCGAATGGTTTACGTTCCCTGGTGCCATCGCCATCCGAAAAGTCGTTGGTGCCCAAAGCGATGCTGACAATGTCAGGTACAAAGCCGGTAAAATCCCAGCGACGGGTCGAGTCGGTATCAAGATACCTGTTTTCGTAAACCTGCGGCATGGCAGGTCCATCGGAATTCCAGTTGCGGTAGATGCCAATACCCGATACTGAGCTAAGCATATATTGCAGGTTAAGCTGGCGGGCAACCCGTGGGCCGTAAGCCAGGTAGGCATTGTGTTGGTCGTACCATTGTGCGGTACCACAGGGAATTTCTTTGGTGTCGGCACCCATGCCACACGTGATAGAGTTGCCGATAAATTCAATCTTTTTAGCTGGAATTCCGGTTGTGGGCAATAGCTTGATACATCGCAATCCTGCAAAAACAATATTTCCGTTCGATGCTTCGGTCGATTTGTATACGGACAGGCGGTGCGAGGCTTTCCCACCCGGAATCTCAATTTTTTTCGCAACCAGCGTATCTCCTTCAATTTTGAAGCGGCCAATGTATTCGCCATCAAGTTCGAGCGAATAGAAATTGTACAACCCGTTTGGAGTATTGTTTTTCAACAAAATTGTGCAGCTGTCGCCGGCAAAGGTCATGGTTGCCGATGATGCCGAGCCGATGAGTATGGTTTCTCCTTTGGTAACTTTATCGATACGCCCCGAAAAGTTGAAAAGCGGATCGGATGCAGGGTATTCGAGCGGTTTGATTTCTGCGCAACTGTATACAATGGAGAGTAGAAACAGTAGTCCGATAAACTGGAATTTTATTTTTTTCATTTTCGAAGATTTGTTTTTGGGAATGAGAATTGAGTAAGATGGATATGGAAAGACCGGTTTTTCAGAGGAAGAAAACCGGTCTTTATTTTGTCGATAAAACGATTATTTAATGATGGTGCAGCCGCCCATATAAGGAACCAGCACGTCGGGAACGCGGATGCCTTCTGGGGTCTGATAGTTTTCGTAGATGGCCGCAACGATTCGGGGCAGTGCCAGTGCACTTCCGTTCAACGTATGGGCTATCTGTGTTTTACGGTTTTCGTCGCGGAAACGAAGTTTCAAGCGATTGGCCTGAAACGATTCGAAATTGGAAACCGAAGAGACTTCCAGCCAGCGTTCCTGTGCAGCCGACCACACTTCGAAGTCGTAGGTGAGGGCAGAGGTAAAGCTCATATCGCCACCGCAAAGACGAAGGATGCGGTAAGGCAATCCTAACTTCTCGACCAGTGATTTGACATATGCCACCATCTGATCGAGCGACTCGTATGATTTGTCAGGATGGGCGATTTGCACTATTTCTACTTTATCGAATTGGTGCAAACGGTTCAACCCGCGGACATCTTTACCATATGATCCGGCTTCGCGACGGAAACAAGCCGAATAAGCCGTGGTTTTAATGGGAAGCGCTTTCCCTTCAACAATGACATCACGGAAGATATTGGTTACCGGAACTTCGGCTGTTGGGATCAAATAGAGATTGTCGAGCCCGCAGTGATACATTTGCCCCTCCTTGTCGGGAAGTTGTCCTGTCCCAAACCCTGAGGCTTCGTTAACCACATACGGTGGCTGTACTTCGAGGTAGCCGTTTTCGCGTGCCTGATCGAGAAAAAAATTGATTAAGGCGCGTTGGATACGGGCACCATATCCTTTATATACCGGAAATCCGGCACCGGTTATTTTTACCCCAAGTTCGAAGTCAATCAGCTCATATTGTGCTGCTAAATCCCAGTGGGGTTTGGCTTCAGCATGAAGCTGAGGTTTTTCGCCTCCCTGAGCCACGATTTCATTGTCTTCGGCAGAGCGGCCTACCGGAACAAGTTGTGATGGAATATTGGGCAATTGTACCTGTAGCGCCAACAACTGGCTATCGATATTTTCAAATTCGTTGTCGTTGTTTTTAATGGCATCTTTCAACTCGGCGGTTTTGGCTTTGGCTTGATCGGCTTCACCCGTTTTGCCATCTTTATACAGTTGACCGATGGCTTTCGAGAGCTGGTTCATCTCGGCTTTCAGTGCGTCTGTTTCGAGCTGAATTTCGTTGCGGCGTTTGTACAATTCAAGCACCTGACTGACAATTTCTTTTGCATCGAACTGTTTGACAGACAGTCGCTCGATTACCCATTGCGGGTTTTCCTGTATAAACTTTAAACTTAACATGATTTCAAATTAAAAATTTCAATTTTCCGAAAGCCCAACTTATTATTGCGGCTTAGGCAAAAGTACAATAAAAAAAGAACCCTGCTTTATTACCGGGGTAACAAAACAGGGCACTTTAATTTTTTCCGTTGAGGTAGTTGAACCTATTCTACTGATTTGAATGGCTCAACTGATACGAATGATTTGTTGTCGCGTTTTTTCTGGAATTTGACCGTTCCATCAATCAAAGCGAACAAAGTATGGTCTTTGCCGATACCTACGTTAGCTCCAGGATTGTGAGCTGTACCGCGCTGACGTACAATGATATTTCCAGCTTTGGCAGCCTGACCGCCAAAAACTTTAACTCCAAGACGTTTGCTTTCAGATTCGCGACCGTTCTTCGAACTACCAACTCCTTTTTTATGTGCCATGGTAAATTGTTTTAGAGGGTTACGCTACTACTTCTGTAATTTGAATTTGGGTAAGGTACTGGCGGTGACCGTTTTTCTTACGATAGCCTTTGCGGCGTTTCTTTTTGAAAACGATAACTTTATCGCCTTTCAGGTGGGTAAGCACCTTTGCGGTAACTTTAGCACCTTCAACAACAGGAGTACCAACCTGAACTGCTCCCTCGTTTTCTACTAACAATACTTTGTCGAAAGTGACATCGCTACCTTCTTCGTGCTGAAGACGGTTCACATACACTTTCTTGTCTTTTTCCACCTTGAACTGAATCCCGGCGATTTCTACAATTGCGTACATTTCTACAATTTAATTGTTTGGGTCCGGAAGGCGGGAAATGATTGTCTCCTCTTGTTGAGCCCACTCGAACGATTTTGGACTGCAAAAGTAAACATTCTGCGTTGCCCTGCAAATAGTTCGGTAAAATATTTTCTGATAATGGATTAAAAAATAATCCCGAAGCTTATTTTCTTCGGGATTATGCGGTTAAGCTTATTTCTTTTTCAGCAAATCGCGGATTTCGGTAAGCAAAATCTCTTCCTTTGTGGGTGCAGGTTCTGCTACAGGTGCGGGAGCCTCTTCCTTGGTTTTCTTTAGCTTGTTCATCACTTTTACCAACATGAAAATCGCAAAAGCGACAATCAGAAAATCAAGCGTTACCTGAATGAATTTTCCATAATTGATGGCAACTGCTTCAGCAACAACTTTATCGCCTTCAATAACAGCATCTTTCAGAATAAGTTTAAATCCGGTAAAATCGGTGCCTCCCAACAGTAAACCCAGCGGAGGCATAATAATATCGGCGACTACCGACGAAATGATTTTACCAAAGGCACCACCAATGATAATACCTACTGCCATGTCGACTACATTCCCACGCATGGCAAATTCCTTGAATTCTTTAATCATTCCCATTTTGAATCTGAATTAGGTTAAACAATTTTTTATGATGTTTTTACAAAAGCTATAACACTTTTTGCAATCAAAATGTTGATTGCCCTGATACTGATGACATGAAGTTTTCAGCAACTTCGAATTATTCTTCTAATTTATGAAAATTCTACTTACCGATTATCTTTTTGATTTCGTTTAATTTATTCAGTGCCTCCATAGGGGTGAGGTTATTGATGTCGATGTTGCGGATTTCGTTGCGGATTTGTTTCAGCACCGGGTCGTCTAGCTGGAAAAAGCTGAGCTGGAACCCTTCGCGTTGTTGGCCTAACCCTTCAACTTGTTTGGCGGGCATATCTTCTTTTCGGTTGTTCTGTTCGAGCACTTTTAAAATATCTTCGGCCCGAGATACAACGCTTTTAGGCATTCCGGCCATTTGCGCCACATGGATACCAAAACTGTGATTGCTGCCTCCGGCCATTAATTTGCGAAGAAAGACAACCTTATTGCCCACCTCTTTCACCGTCACATTGAAATTCCGGATGCGGCCAAAACTCTTCTCCATTTCGTTGAGTTCGTGATAATGGGTGGCAAAGAGGGTCTTGGCTTTGGACTTTGGGTGTTCGTGGATATATTCGACGATTGACCAGGCAATTGAAATACCATCATAAGTACTGGTTCCGCGCCCCAGTTCATCGAGAAGGATAAGGCTGCGGTCGGACATGTTGTTGAGGATACTGGCTGCTTCGGTCATCTCGACCATGAATGTTGATTCGCCTGATGAGATATTGTCCGATGCTCCAACGCGGGTAAAAATTTTATCAACATAGCCAATTTTGGCTGTTTCGGCCGGAACAAATGATCCGATTTGTGCCAACAGAACAATCAATGCCGTTTGCCTCAACAATGCCGATTTACCAGCCATATTGGGTCCGGTGATGATAATTATCTGTTGCTCGGAATTGTCGAGCAAAACATCGTTGGCAATATATTTTTCGCCGATAGGCAACTGTTGTTCAATCACCGGGTGGCGACCATTTTTGATATCAATAACTTCTGATTCATTGACTTCCGGACGGTTGTACCCATTTTGAGTGGCCACTGTGGCAAACGAGAGTAAACAATCAATTTGAGCAATGACAGTTGCGTTCAGTTGAAGGGCCTGGTAATATTCGGATAAGGCCGACACCAGATCGTTGAAAATATGAGTTTCGAGTGCAAGGATTTTCTCTTCGGCTCCCAAAATTTTCGATTCGTAGTCTTTAAGCTCTTCAGTGATATAGCGTTCGGCATTGACCAATGTTTGTTTTCGGATCCATTCCGGCGGAACTTTATCCTTGTGTGTATTTCGAACTTCGATATAATACCCGAAAACATTGTTATAAGCCACTTTCAACGAAGTAATTCCGGTGCGTGCGCTTTCGCGTTCCTGCATCTTTTGCAGGTAATCTTTTCCGCTGAATGCCAACTCCCGAAGTTCGTCCAACTCGGGTGAAACCCCTTTCGCTATGACATGACCTTTGACCAAATGGACGGGTGGATCGGCAGCCATCTCTTTCTCAATCCGCTCTCGTATCGAATGGCATGGATTGAGTTGTTCGGCAAACCGTGCCAATGCTTTATTGCCAGAAGTGGCGCATAAATCTTTAATAGGCGAAATGGCATTCAAAGTATTTTTCAGATGAACCACTTCGCGTGGGTTGATACGTCCAACTGCAGCTTTCGAAATCAACCGTTCCAAATCGCCTATTTGACGAAGGTGTTCTTCGATGGCATCTTTTAATCCGGGGTGTGCAACAAAACGCTCTACTACATCGTGTCGCTCGGCTATTCTGGATAAATCTTTCAGCGGAAGTGCTATCCATCGTTTCAGTAAACGGGCCCCCATTGGCGAAATGGTTTTATCGACAACGTTGATTAACGTTTTGGCTCCATCGTTTATCGAATGAAAAAGCTCCAGGTTGCGGATGGTGAAGCGGTCGAGCCAGACATATCGATCTTCTTCAATCCGCGAAAGCGCAGTGACATGGCTGATCTGTTTATGTTGTGTAATATCGAGATAGTAAAGAATTGCACCGGCTGCAATTACGCCAAGTTGCAGGTTTTGCACCCCAAATCCCTTCAGCGTAATGGTCTCGAAATGGCGCAACAGCCGGTCGCTGGCTGCATCTTCGGTATAAACCCAGTCGTCGAGTTTGAACGTGAAAAATTTCGGCCCAAAATATTCAGTAAAAAGCTTGTCTTTTCCTTTTTGAAAAAGTACCTCTTTGGGTTGAAAACTGTTCAGCAACTTGTCGATATATTCGAATGAGCCCTCAGCCGTGAGAAATTCACCGGTCGAGATATCTAGAAAAGCTACTCCGGCCAACGTTTTATCGATATGTACCGAGGCCAGAAAGTTATTCTCGCGATGTTCAAGAACGTTGTCGTTAATTGAAACCCCAGGTGTAACCAGTTCGGTTATCCCTCTTTTGACGATTGTTTTGGTCAGTTTCGGGTCTTCGAGTTGCTCACAAATGGCAACCCGCTGTCCGGCTCTCACCAATTTAGGTAAATAGGTGTCGAGCGCATGGTAGGGAAAGCCCGCCAGTTCTACAAAGCTGGCAGAACCGTTGGCTCTGCGTGTAAGGGTAATACCCAAAATTTCGGAGGCTTTAATGGCATCCTCCCCAAACGTTTCGTAAAAATCGCCAACACGAAAGAGTAAAACTGCATCGGGATGCTTTGTTTTCACCGCGTAATATTGTTTCATTAGCGGTGTCTCGACATATTTATTGGGGCTTTGTGACAAGCTGTTATGAATTAAAAATTAGTGTTGCCAACAAAGATAAGCGATTCGTTTTTGCGAACAGCCTCTTTGCGGTATGCTTTCGGCGGAAGTTTTCAACAATTTCTTAGTTCGATGCCTTGCGCTTTACTCGAGTTCTATTTTTTTGTTGCAGGAAGAAAAACATTGGCCGATCGAAAAAGTAATATCAGCGCAAGTGGTGCGGTCAGCGGATGAAACCCTTGCGGTACGATGGGCATGATAAGCAGAAAGAGAGCTACTGATACAGCTAATACCTTCAGGTACCAGATTGTATATTTTCGCCATGAGCCTTTTGTCCAAACAAAAGCAAAAATAGTATGAATTGGCCATGCCCATAGTAAATTCAAATTCCGGGCCGTCCCTTCCAGTTCAGAACTAAACGAAAGAAAAGTGAGCAGGATGCCGGCTATACCAAAGATGAAGAAAATGACAAAATCGAGTTCTATCCAGCGTTTTTTTAGAAAGTATTCAATTATGGTACTTGCGGTAACCGTGAGTAAAAAAATAAGAATCACCACTTTGGGCGACCACCAGTTGAACGGTTCATTTTCTTTTTGAGCCTCGAATAATATTTTCCGGGGTTGGGTAAACGGAACATTTTTACCCTCTCGTGCCACTGTAGCTTTACTCATATCGGCTTCGAGATAATCGGGAAGAAACATCTTTTCGGCAAAGGTAGCCTTTCGGTCAGTAGCCATTCCCAGTGCGAGGTGGATACCCAGTCCAATCCAACTGTTGTTGGGCAGGTAGAGTTTAATTAAATCACGGAAACTCATTTCGTGATTGCCCGATTTGTCGTATGCGAGTTTGCCGCTTACAGCCTTTTCGAACTGGTCTCGCACCCGGGTGGCACAATTGTCGAGGAAGTGGTTGTATCGGTAAATGCGGTTTTCGGGCTTGTAGTTTTCGGCCAAAGCATCGTAAAGCAATTGTTTCTCGACAGGTGTCAGGTCGAGCAGTAATTCTGACACAGAGCGCTGTTCTTCTTCATATTCACGCATAAATGAATTCATACGCTGCACCACCAATTGGTAATCGGTACGTCCTTTGGCAAAATTCCAGAAGAAATTCTTGCTTTCGAAACTGAAAGCGCCATAATTGAAAACGTAATCGGTTCCTGAAACTGGATCGGTTACCCGAATGGCAGTGTGCCCAAAATAGGAGTAAATTTCGTTGCCCGGAGCGCAGGTAAGCAGACTGATTTTGGCATCCGGCGATAATGGTTCGGCTTTAGTTATCAGTGTATTACAGAATAAAACGACTGTTAAGAGCAAAATTTTTCTCATACGATGGCGATTACGTAACCGTCCAAAAGTAAGAAAAAGGAGAATATGTTCAGCAGAGTTCTTTTCGGTATATAGCCGTTTTGATACTTTACTATTCCATTGGGACTTCCATCAGCAGCAACTCGGCATTATCTGATTTTGCCTTAAATGCGATTGAATCGACAGGCATAATCCCCAAACCGTCGCGTTGTCCCAGTGCAGTTCCTTCAATATTGAATTCACCTTTGAGAACGAAAGCATAAACTCCGTTAGCCGGATTGCGAAGAGAATATTTTGCTTCGAAACCTTTTTCGAATGTGCCAAGATGAAACCATGCCTGTTGGTGAATCCATACGCCTTCATCGTCGGCGCTTGGCGACAGGATTTGCTGTAATTTGTTGTGCCGCTGACTGATGTCAAGCGTGATTTGGTTGTATCGTGGCGTCACATTTTTTCTGTCGGGGAAAACCCATATTTGCAATAGTTTGACCGGCTTATCCGCATTGGCATTGAACTCGCTGTGGGTGATGCCTGTTCCGGCACTCATTACCTGAACATCTCCGTGGCGGATAACGGTTCCGTTTCCCATGCTGTCGCGATGTTCGAGGTCGCCTTCTAACGGAATCGTGACAATTTCCATATTGTCATGCGGATGGGTTCCAAAGCCCTTTCCTGCTGCTATGTAGTCATCGTTCAGAACCCTAAGTGCCCCAAAATGGACTCTTTCCGGATTATAATAATTGGCGAAACTAAATGTATGCCAGGTATCGAGCCACCCGTGATTGGCATGGCCACGTGTTGATGCTTTATGATATATTGTTTTCGACATGAGTAAACTGTTTTTAAGTGATACGAATGCTTCGGTTACTGGTTTCAGGGCAGATCATTTTTTAAAAGAAGGTCAATAAAACGGGGCGGTTTACCCGATTGATACGATTTTGGTTATATTTGCCGTATGCGTAAATTTTTGAGAATAACCGGAGTTGTTACTTTATCGCTGCTCTACTGCATAGCTGCAGGTGTGGCAAGCAATAGCTCGGCTATTTCCCATTTCTCACTTTCAGAGGAGATTAGTGATAGTTCTGAAGTTTATTTCTCGGAGGTTTCGGATAATCTCTTCTGTCCTGTTACGCGGACAGAAAGCTCAATAACCACCTCGGGCGAGGGTGGGGCACAGGTAAACGAAACACATTTTTCACCTGTTTCGGCGGTTTTACGATTGACCGAGCAATATTATTTTAACCAGTTTACGCAATATCGGTTTTATGCCGATAACCTTTTGATCCACTTCCGAAAAGCGGATCAGATTTTTCCTTTTCATTACCATTGGTAGGATACTGATTAAATTTCAACAGGGTGTTTTCATGGCCTAAACCTGTATCGATAGTAAAGAAATTTAATTAGTTAAAAGAAATGGACAACGGAACAATGGTGACCGTGGTTATCCTGATTGCGATAACCGGTTTTGCAATATTATTAGCCAATTTTAGTCGAAAAAAATATGAGAAGAGGATGCTGAAGAAGATAGCCGATTTTGCAGCCATCCATCAGTCTACGCTAAATGAATCAGAATATTGGGGAAAAAGCGGCATTGGAATTGACGAACAAAAGAGCGTTCTCGTTTTTTTACAGGATTTGAACGACACAACAACTGCCGAATGTATCAAACTGTCGGATATTGAGCGTTGTAAGACGGTAAATCAGGGGCGCGATGTCAATGGAATAGGAAAGGTTATCGATAAATTACAATTGGTAATGTACCCTTATGGGCATAAAGGAGAAATTGTATTGGAATTTTATAATGCCGAAGTAAGTATGCAGTTACACGATGAATTGTTAATTATTGAAAAATGGGCGAAAAAGATTAATGCCCACTTGTCGTAGAAAAGTTCATTCAATTCAACATAGGTGATTTGAGAGCCTTGCAGCTATTTTTGCAAGGCTTTTTTTATCGGATAGATTTCATTTTCTCCATGTAGCTTTTTACCTTGTCAGGGACTAACCCATCGATAGTTTGGCCGCTTTTCCAGCGCGCTCTGATAATGGTCGATGAAATGTCTAACAAAGGGGCTGCAATCATAGTGATGTTGGGATGATTTTTTACAGGCGAGTGGTGTCCGGGACGGGGGTAAACCAACAACCCAAACTCTTCCAGAATTTTATCGTGTTCGCGCCATTTGCCGAAGTTGGCAAGATTATCCCCTCCAATCAGTAGCCGAAACCGATGTTGCGGAAATTTTCTTTGAAGTTCGCAGAGTGTTTTAATTGTATACGAAGGGCGTGGCAGGTTGAATTCGAAATCACTGGCTTTCATCTTTGGTTCGTCGGCAATAGCCAGTTTAACCATCTCAAGCCTATCAGATTCGGGCCACAAACCGGCATTTTCTTTCAATGGATTTTGGGGCGATACCATAAACCAAAGCTCATCAATACCGGCATTTAGAGCTGCCCGGGCAATGGACAGATGGCCGTTGTGCACAGGGTTAAACGAGCCGGAATAAATGGCAATATTCATAGTTTATTGGCGGATAAATTCTGTAACCTTTTGTTCGGCCTCGTTCAATGCGGCTTCGAGTTGATTATTGACAATGATAACGTCGAATTGCGAAGCATATTCAAGTTCTTTGGCGGCTTTGGCCACCCGTTTGGCAATTACTTCGGCACTGTCGGTAGAGCGGGCGATCAATCTTTTCTCCAGTTCTTCGACCGATGGTGGCTGAACAAAAATGGCCAATGCTTTCTGTCCGTAATATTTTTTGATATTACACCCGCCAACAACATCGACATCGAAGAGTATATTTTGACCTTGCCTGGTCATTCGTTCGACTTCGCTTTTCAGCGTGCCATAAAAACAGCCGGGATAAACTTCCTCCCATTCCAGAAAATCACCATTTGAAATTCGGGCATTAAACTCGTCGGCCGACAAAAAATAGTAATCTTTCCCATCGACTTCAGCTCCCCGCGGTGCCCGGCTTGTGGCCGAGATCGAAAAGCCAAGATTAAGATTTTGGGTTAACAGGTGTTTGACAATAGTTGTTTTTCCTGCTCCTGATGGTGCTGAAAAAATAATCAGTTTTCCTTCCTTCATGCGGGTAATAGTCTGAATAATTGAGATGTAGTTTGCGATTTATAGAATATTCAACGATTGCTCTTTTATTCGTTCGAGCGCATCTTTCATCAGGATGACTAACTTTTGCATTTCGCTGTGATTGGCTTTTGACCCAAGCGTATTTACTTCGCGACCAATCTCCTGAGCTATAAATCCAAGTTTTTTCCCTACAGCTTCATCGAGCTCGAGTGTTTGCAAAAAATAGCTGCAATGGTTGCGCAGACGGACTTTTTCCTCGTTAACGTCGAGTTTTTCGAGGTAAAAAATCATCTCCTGCTCCAGCCGGTTTTCGTTCACCTGTTCGGTTGACGAAAGCTCTTTTAGCCCTTCGTAGATTCGCTCTTTAACTTTGGCTACCCGTTCTTTCTCGAACGGTTCAATCTGATCGAGAAGCTGGGTAATCTGTTCAATATTCTGGACGATGTCGGTTTTCAATATCTGGCCTTCCTGTTTGCGGAATTTGTCGAGACCGGCAATTGCTTTTTCGATGGTTTTAGTAATTTGTTCCCATTCCGATTCTTCAAGCTCTTCTCTTTCCGTTTTCACTGCATCGGGTAACCCCATGATAACCTGAAGGAGCCGCTCGTCGGCAGGCAAACCCAGTTCGTTACTAATTACTGTGAGCTGGCTGTAATAGCTTTTTACCACAGCGCTGTTGATATTGCTGTTGGTTTCGTCACCAAGAGATTCGACATAAAGGATAAAATCGATTTTACCTCGAATCAGCCTGTCGGAGATGGTCCTGCGTATTTCGATATCTTTTTCCCTGAAAATGCCCGAAATGCGTGTATTTACATCGAGTTGTTTGCTGTTCAGCGATTTGATTTCGACAGTAACTTTTTTGTGGGGGAGTTCGCACTCGGCTTTCCCGTAACCGGTCATCGATTTTATCATGCTTTCTCTTTTTTTGCAAAATTAAGGTTTTATATCGCTTTTGAAAATCTGTCGGTAACCGTAAGGCTGCGACACAAAGAGGGTCTTAAATATTTTTTTTGAACGCATTAAAAATAAATTGTAATTATTTTGCATGTTTTAGTAATATTTAATTATTTTTGTGTGGTTAATAGTTATTATTAGAAGTTAGTTGATTTGGATTCGTAAAAGGCTGTTCGTGAGAACAGCCTTTTCGCATTTCATTATCGGACAACAAAAAACCATCTTTAGTGGGAGCTAAAGATGGTTTTTTTGTTAATTGGCAGCATATTTTAGATGGCTGCTACCAATTCGCGGATAATAAGGCTCATTTTCGGCTCAGCTTTCATGGCCACAGCCTGTACCTCTTCGTGCGAGATTTCAATTATTTCGCCCGGAACGCCACTGTCGGTGATAATCGAAATGCCGAAAACCGACATGCTCATGTGGCGGGCAACTATCACTTCGGGTACGGTCGACATGCCAACGGCATCGCCGCCCAGAATACGGAACATTTTGTATTCAGCCGGTGTTTCAAAAGTAGGACCTGCCACTCCTACATACACCCCTTCTTTCAGTTCTATCGAATGTTTGAGCGCAATTTTCCGGGCCAAATTTCGCAAATGAATATCGTACGGCTGGCTCATATCGGGAAAACGAGGCCCAAGCTCGTTATTGTTTTTTCCAAGTAGCGGATTGTTTCCAAACATGTTAATATGATCGGTAATCATCATTACATCACCAACTTTAAACCCTGGGTTAAGGCCACCGCTGGCATTTGAAACAAATAACTTTTCGATTCCCATTTGCTTGAAAACCCTCACCGGAAAGGTAATTTCTTTCATATCGTACCCTTCGTAATAGTGAAAGCGTCCCTGCATTGCCACAATACTTTTCCCTCCGAGTTGGCCAAAAATCAGTTGGCCTTTATGCCCTTCAACTGTCGAAACGGGAAAATTGGGGATATCGCTGTACGAAAGCGTGTGTTCGATGGCTATTTCGCTGACCAAATTCCCCAATCCGGTACCCAGTACAATGGCTATTTCGGGTTTACATCCGGTTGCTTTTTGAATATAGGTCGAAGTTGCTTTTATTTTCTCTAACATACTTTCTAATTTTTTGATCGAAATCTTTGTCCCCTTTATTCAGGAACGTAACTTTAAGCGGAATATAGTAGAGGTTTTTGGCAATTAATTCAGGAATTCCTTCAACAGCCCTAAACCTGATCATATCTTTTTCTGTGGTAACAATCAGCTTCCCGTCCTCTTTAATTTCGTTGAATTCTTTCTCGATTTGTTGAATATCTTTTGCCCCAAAATCGTGGTGGTCGGGAAAAACGATTTCTGTAACTTTGGGTGAAACAGATCGAAGATGTTCATACAATGGCGCCGGATTGGCAATACCGGTTACCAGCAGAACTGGATTTCCTTCTAATAAATCGGCTTCGGGGTTGTGTCGCGCATGTTCGGAAAAAACCGGTTTTAACTGGCCATATTTAAATTTTGTAAAATAAAGATATTGAAATGGTCTGATATTCAATTCTTTTGTAATTATTCTTTCATCAATAGGCTTGAGTTGCGACGGACATTTGGTCACGATAATTACGTTGGCCCGCTCTCTGTTTGAGGCTGATTCCCGTAAACGCCCGTGGGGAAGGAGGGTATCCTGCGTGATTAGCCTCGAATAATCGGTAAGCAAAATATTTATACCCGGATTGACATAGCGGTGCTGAAAGGCATCGTCGAGAATGACAACATCGGGACGTTCTTCTTTGGGAAGCGCCAATAATTTCTCAATTCCTCTAACTCGCTTTTCGTCGACAGCTACAATAGCCTTTTCGAATTTTTGTTTGATTTGCAACGGTTCGTCGCCAACTTGTTTTGGAGTGGCCTCTTTTTCAACCATCAGGAAGCCGCTGGTTTTTCGTTTGTACCCACGGCTGAGGGTGGCCACTTTAAAGTCTTTGTAAAGAAGTTCGATAAGGTATTCTGTATGTGGTGTTTTGCCAGTTCCTCCGGCCGTAATATTGCCAATGGATATGACGGGAAGGTTGAAATCTTTCGATTTCTTGATCTTCATATCGAACAGACTGTTACGGAATGCAACCCCGATACCGTAAAGTATTGACAATATTTTTAAGAAAAAACTCTTCACAGCCGATATTCTTTTCCTCCGATTCTCGAAAATGTTGCGCAAGTTACCTAAAATCAGGGACAAAAAAAAGGGACACGACGGCCCCCTTTCAATATTATGTATTATTTTTCTTAGTAAATGTCGAGTTTGTAGGGCATCAAAGCAAAAACGCCCTTTGATGTGGCCTGTTTCTGAATATTTTCCCAGTCAGAATATGCATTGCCGAGATAGGAGCGGAGCACCTTGGCTTGCATTTGGGCTGAGAAATTCTTCAGCAATTCCTGAAAAGGATCTTTCAGTTTTGGAAATTCCTTAACACGAAATTTCTCGATGCCGGCCTTCTGACGCGCCAGTTCAATGGCCTCTTTTAATCCTCCAAACTGATCGACCAAACCGATAGTCAGGGCATTCTCGCCGCTCCAAACTCTGCCTTGTCCAATTGAATCGACAGCTATTGTTTGCATCTTACGGCCGTCGGCCACATGCGAAAGAAAGGTTTGGTAGGTATTTTCGACATAATTCTGCATCAACCCGGCTTCGAAAGGGGTCATTTTTCGGTAAAATGACGGCATATCGGAGTGTTCGTTGGTGTTGACATTATCGAAAGTGATACCAATTTTTTCACTAAGTAGCTTTTCGAGGTTCGGAATGGTGCCAAAAACGCCGATTGAACCGGTAATCGTTGTTGGGTTGGACACAATCATATCGGCCGGGCACGATATATAGTAACCGCCGGAAGCGGCATAATCGCCCATTGATACAATTACCGGTTTGATTTCTTGAGCCAGTTTTACCTCTCTCCAAATAACTTCTGATCCAAATGCTGAACCTCCGGGAGAGTTGACCCTTAATACGATAGCTTTGACTGTAGAGTCTGTTCGGGCTTCACGAATTCCTTTTGATACCTCTTTCGAATCGATTTGGTGCGGATCGTAACCGGTGGAGCTGTCAATCTCACCTTCAGCATAAACTACAGCGATGCGATCTTTCGCCAACCCTTTCTCTGTAGTAATTTTTGGCATTTTGTCGTATTCACCGACTGTAAGTACTGGGATATCTTCATTTTCAGCTAAACCTGCAAGTGTCCTTAAATCGGCCAGTACCTGATCCCGATACTTCAGATTATCAAAAAAACCGGCTTTTAGTGCTACTTCGGCGGGCTGAAAGGTGAGGACACTATTGGCATACTTGTTCAGGCTGTCTACCGGAATATCGCGTTCTTCGGCAATCCCTTTCAGTAAATGGTTCCATATACTACTCAGATAAACAGTGGTTTGTTGGCGATTAGCTTCGCTCATCTCCTCGTAGAGAAAAGGTTCGACGGCCGATTTAAACTTGTTGTTTTTGCCCCGTACGACCTGCATTTCAATTCCGAATTTTTCCATTGCCTTTTTGTAGAAGGTCCGTTCAGCGTTTAGTCCCCTGAAATCGAACATCCCGGCCGGGTTCAGGATGATACTGTCGGAAACCGTCGCCAAATAATAAGCTTTTTGCGAAATGGCATCGGAATATGCATAAATAAATTTTCCACTGCTTTGAAAATCTTTCAGTGCATTTCGAATCTCTTCGATAGTGGCATAACCTGACTCTATATCAGATAGTTCCAAAAATATCCCTTCGATGTTGTCGTCGGTTTTGGCTTTGTCGATGACATTGAAAATCTGGTTTAACCCGGTCGTCGATGTGGTGCTAAACCCAGGGATTTCCAGTTCGTCGAATGGGTTATTCGATTTCCGCTCGACAATCCGGTTGTCTAGTTTTATCACCAAAAGCGACTGGCTTTTAACGATTACCTGTTTTTCGCTGAACGATGCAATGGCTGAAACAATGCCCATCAATACAAACATGAAAAGTATTGACGAAACAAAAATCGCAAGCAGCGATGCCAAAAATGCTTTCCAGAAGATTCTCATACTATGAATTTGTTAATTTTAAACCAGGGTTATACGGTTGATAAGTATCAATGCGACAATAATAATTACAAATATACAATTCTATGCACAGACTGTTTTTAATCTTGGGGGGAAACGTTGGAGACAGGCAAAAAATATTGGAAACCGCTAAGTCGATGATTGAACTCCGTATGGGTAAAATTGAAGTCCAGTCGGCTGTTTATCAGACTGAAGCATGGGGTTTTGAATCGTCTCCATTTTTGAATCAGGTGGTGGTGGTCGATACGGTATTAACTTCGGCAAAAGCATTGGACGAAGTGCAGGCCATCGAAAATGAATTGGGCAGAAAACGATTGGGTGAAGGTTATCAGGCCCGGACAATGGATATTGATATTCTTTTTTATGACGATTGTCAAATCTTGACTGAGACCTTACAAATTCCCCATCCAAGAATCGCTTCACGCCGTTTTGTCCTGGTGCCGCTCTGCGAAATCGCTGCTCAAAAAAAGCATCCCGTTACCGGATTAACCGTTAACGAAATGCTTCTTCAATGTAGCGATACACTTGAGGTAAAGCCTGTTGAAATGTGATATCAACTTACACTAAAAATGCGAGGCCCCGATCGGCTCCTCTTTCGAATCAATTTTTTCGCCAAAAGCCAAATCGCCTGCATCGCCCAATCCTGGAACGATATACGACTTAGGGGTTAATTCTGGATCGATTGCCCCAACCCATAGCGTTACGCGGTCGTGGGGCAGTTTACTTTTTACATAATCGATTCCTTGTTTGCTGGCAATCACCGAAACCATGTGAATATGGCTTGGTTCGCCTTTTTCAAGTAGCGCATGGTAGCCAATTTCCATCGATGAACCGGTAGCCAACATTGGGTCGGAAAGGATTACCACTTTATTGTCGAGCATTGGGGCTGCAATATATTCGAACTCAATATGAAATTCGCCATCGGCACCATATTTGCGATAGGCTGAAATGAAGCAGTTCTCACCACGGTCGAAAAAGTTGAGCAATCCTTGGTGCAATGGTAGGCCGGCACGAAGGATGGTAGCCAGTACAGGTTGTTTTTCTATAACCGGAATTTTGGCTATGCCGAGCGGGGTGGTTATTTCTTTTGTTCTATATGTCAGGCTTTTGCTGATTTCGTATGCGAAAATCTCACCAACTCGCTCCAGATTTCTGCGGAACCGCATCGGATCCTTTTGAATCACTTCACTCCTGATTTCTGCCAGAAACTGGTTGAAGAGCGAGTTGTTCTCGCCAATAACATGTACATTCATGAAATTTTTATGCCAAAATTAGAAAAATCTCATATATCCTAAAAAAGATTTTTTGTGCATTTAATTTATTTTTATTCATGGTTTTAGAAAGAGATTAAGTTTGATGGATTGGTGCACTCCATTTATTTTAATGGTTGCAGAAGCCAAAATTTGGTATTACAACTTATAAAATTCCTTCATCGGCAAAACTAAAATAACCGGTTTGGGTAATAATCAGGTGGTCGAGCAGTGTGATTTCCATGGTTACCCCTGCTTCCTTAATCTGTTTTGTCACCTTGCGGTCCGCATCGCTTGGGTCAAGGTTTCCCGATGGGTGATTGTGGCCGACAATTAGTGAAGTGGCCTGTTTGCTGAGTGCACTCCGCATGATAAGCCTAACGTCGATAACGGTTCCGGTTATTCCTCCTGAGCTTAGTTTTTGTTTATAGAGAATTTTGTTTTGCCTGTTCAGAAAAAGCACCCAGAATTCTTCGTGACCAAGATCCCCGATTTGTGGGCGCAAATAGTTGGCGGCATCGCTGCTACAAGTTATTTTTTCTTGTTTCAGGGCTACCGACTGGTTCTTGCGTCGCCCCAGTTCCATGGCCGCGATAATGGAGATGGCTTTGGCCTCACCTATTCCTTTGAAAATTTTCAATTCGTCGACTCCCAGTTTCCCCAGTTCGTGCAGGTTGTGATTGACCGAGTCGAGAATCCTCCTCGAAACCTCAACTGCGGTCTCATCAGTATTTCCGGATCCTATTAAAATGGCGATTAATTCCGCATCCGAAAGGGAATTGATGCCCCGTTCGAGCAGTTTTTCGCGAGGTCGATCTTCAACTTTCCATGTTTTAATACTGAGTTTCCGGTACTCTTCCATAGCTTTCTGATTCAGATTGTTGATACAATTTACAAAAAAACTTCGGATGAGATGCAGTTGCCGTAAAACAAAAAACCCATCCTGAGAAGGATGGGTTTCCAATATCATAAGGGCAAATTATAAACTGTTCACGTGGAGCGTCAGGCTCGATTTAAGGTTGGCTGCCTTATTTTTGTGAATAACGTTTTTCTTGGCCAATTTGTCGAGCATGGCAACTACTTTGGGAAGCAGCTCGGTAGCAGCAACTTTCTCAGTTGTTGTACGCAGTACACGGATGGCATTGCGGGTTGTTTTTGAATAATATTTGTTGTGCACGCGACGAACTTCGCTTTGACGTGCTCTTTTTTCTGACGATTTATGATTTGCCATTTTGCTTAATTTCTTAACTGTATTTTTTAAATTGTAGTCCGTAGGGGATTCGAACCCCTATGGCAAGAATGAAAATCTTGAATCCTAACCCTTAGATGAACGGACCTTGTAAAAACGCTCCCATTGTTTGGGGTCGTAAAAGTAATACTTTTTTTGTATAGCCACAATATTTACCGAAAAATCGATAATTAATTGTGCTGGTAGTCCGTAGGGGATTCGAACCCCTATGGCAAGAATGAAAATCTTGAATCCTAA
>CAYOJD010000015.1:0-35216 GCA_964404205.1 uncultured Prolixibacteraceae bacterium | reverse complement strand
TATCAGACAATCACTGGAAAACCTACTGTTATCACCTATCACGATAAATTGGAAGGAGCTGACCTTACAGATAAATCAAAAGCGCTCACAACTATCTCACCATATGGTAAGTTGGGGTTAAATGTCGGTTTAACCTGGTATTTTTAATCGTTCGGGTTTAAACGATGTAAAAACAGTTGTCGGGTTCCGGCAACTGTTTTTTTATGCCGATTCGTTTATCTCAGCTGAAAAGAGCGAACTGGCCAATAATATCTGATCGGGTTTTCCCATAATGTAAGCAATATCCTCTTCGCGGAAAACCATAGCCGGATCGGGATGCTCCATGATGATGTGCCTCCGCTTGATGGCGACCAATGTAATACCGTGTTTCTTTCGCAACTGACTATCCAAAAGCGACTTTCCATCAAGAACCGACCCCCGGCTAATTTTCATGGCTGCGATTTCAATATTGGGAATATCTTTCAGGATATTGAATTTAGTACTATCGTTCTGCTCCCTGAAAATACCATAATTGTCTTTTCGGATGCGGGCAATAGCACTGTCAATTCGTTCTCTCGGCAATAAAAAATTGGTCATCACCCTATCGAACAACTCAATAGCCGTTTCAAACTCTTCCGGAATCACCTGATTGGCACCCAATCTGTACAACTCCTCAATATCCTCAATATGTCTGGTTCGCACCATTATCGTGGCATGCTTGTTTATAAACCGGACCTTCTCGACAACTGCCATCGATGTTATCAGGTTTCCAACCGAGATAACAATCAAACGGGCCGTATCAACATGCGCTTTATACAAAATTGTTTCGTTAATGGCATCTCCGTAAATCACTGTTTCGCCTTTTTCCTGCCTCTTTCGCACAATAGCCGGATCGAAAACAATCGAGATATAGGGAATCTTCATTACCATAGCCATCACCGAAAGGTTCAGCGCCCGCGAGTCTTTACCAATCAGTACAAGATGATTGCTCAAACTTGGGATTTCAATCTGCTTCAATGGAAACAGACCATTGACCACCACTTTGGGCAACGGAAGTTTCAGCAGCAAATTCGACAGCCGTCCGCCAAGACTAATCATCGCAGGAGAAATCGACATGGTAATAATAGCCACTCCAAGAAAAAGTTGATAGACATAGTTGTCGATAATCGAGTAGTTAATGCCCAATTTGGCCAGAATAAACGAGAACTCGCCCACCTGGCTCAGCGCTACGCCCACCAATACCGTGCCTTTAAAAGTATGCCCCATCAGGAACGCAGTAAAACCTGCAAAAATGAGTTTAATTAAAACTACGGCAACGACAGTTACAACCACGATCCATAAATTGTCCATCACAAAATTGATATCGAGCAACATCCCTATCGATACGAAGAAAAAACTGGTAAACGTATCGCGAAAGGGAATGAGGTTCCCAAAAGCGTTGTGGCTATACTCAGATTCTGAGATCATCAATCCGGCCAAAAATGCTCCAAAAGCAAGCGACATCCCCATTTCGGAAGTGAGCAAAGCCACCGATAGACAAATCAGCAACACACTCATCAGGAAAAGCTCCTGATTCTTGGTCATCGCAATCAAGTGCAACAATTTTGGCATTAACCACCGATTACCAACATAAACAAAGGTGATGACGACAAGCGTTTTAAGGCCTAACTGAAGCAAATTTTCACTCATATCAATTGGGCCGTTGCTAAGCAACGGGGCAAACAGCATCAACGGAACCAAAATAATATCCTGAAAAATTAGAATCCCTACAACTGTACGCCCATAATTGGAAGTAATCTCCGAACGCTCCTGCAAAATCTTCAGCACCACCGCGGTACTGCTTAAGGCCGTCATCAGCCCGATAAATAAGGAGGGCAACCAATGCAAATTATAGTAATGGGCCATCACCATCGTCATCAGGGTGGTAAAGGTGAGTTGCAAAAATCCGCCAAGGAATACAATCCTCCTGATTTTCAACAAGTGATTGAGCGAAAATTCCATTCCGATGGTAAAGAGCAGAATGACCACCCCTATCTCAGCCATCAGTTCAATCTCGTGCGGGGCATGTATAATCCCAAGCAGGTGCGGCCCTGCAACCACACCGGTCAACAAATAGCCGATAATGGTGGGGACCCGTATCTTGGTAAACAAAAAGTTGACAATTGTCGAAAGGGAAAATATAATAACTATATCCTTCAAGACTGAATATTCCATGTGCAGATATTTATGATTCTTACCGTTGAACACCCCAAGACGGGCAAGCAAAAGCAGAACTATTATTAAAGATAGATTTTTTTTGGGAATCGTGTAATATTTTTTGGAACGAACTGATATCTCTACATCGGTTACCTACCTGTGTTGGCTTCTTTAAATTCGAATTATGAGCAGTTTCGCTGAAAACCGAAAAAACTTTAATTGCAATCAACCAATTTTCTCGATCGAATTTACACTATCGCGAGAACATGTTCGACAGTTGATTTGTTTAATTCATGCCGTTTCAATAGAAATAAACCGAATATCCTCAATTTTTTGAAGGATATTCATCGCCAGAACATTACAAATCACGTAACTTGTGACCGTAATAACCATTAAAACTAAAACTGCGATGAAACGATTGCCCCTATATCTCTTTTTCCTGTTGGCTATTGTCAACCTCGCGTCCGGGGCTCAGCCCGATAGTTCGACAACCAACCTCAGCTCTTTCCAGATCTTATTGAAAGACTATTACCAGAAAAAATTATATGATTCGGTAGCAGTTATATTATTAAACAAACAGTTGCAACAACTTCCGCCCAACAACATTGCAGAACGCAACTCCATTATGAACGAGATAAAGGGCATCAGGCTTGAAGACTCGCTACACACCTCCGACATACGTCAGAAAGTTACAGAACTGAAGAAAATAACTACAGGTGCTGCGGTCGTCCCATTTCAGGATACTTTGTTCTCCATATACAACCGAATAGGCTCAACCTCGCCGGCCGACAGGGCATCGCGCATTGAAGCACGAATTAAAGAACTGCACGACAAAGATCTGATCGAATTGGATTCGTTGAAGATTATTGTATCTGAAATAACTGCAGATATCATCTACCGCGATTGGATTATGATGAGTATCACCGACTTGGATGCACTCTGGTTCAACACCACCAAAAACCAGCTGGCCGAACAATATCTAAACATTATCAAAGCCGAGTTGTCTGAACAAAAAGAGGTGCACAGCCTGCAACGGCTGATTATCCGTATAGGACTGACACTACTAATCGTAGCCAGCTTTTGGGTACTGGTATATCTTATCAATAAAGGGTACAAGCGGATAAAATTATACCTGGTTCGGAACCGCAAACAATGGCTACGTGACCTCTCTTTCAAAAATTACACTTTCCTCACTGCACGTCAGGAATATAGGGCCATCATTAATTTGATGAATATCTCGAAGATTGCGTTGATATTGACACTGCTCCTGATTTCGATGCCGCTAATTTTCAGTATATTTCCATTTACCCGCGGATGGGCACAGTCAATATTTTCGATGGTATGGAACCCAGTTAGAACCATTCTGAGTGCCACATGGAACTATCTTCCCAATCTTTTTGCCATCCTCGTAATTGTTTTTGCAATGAAATATTTCATCCGACTGGTAAAATATTTCTTCAATGAAATCGACTCGGGCAAATTGGTGATAAGCGGGTTTCATTCCGACTGGGCTATGCCAACTTTCAGCATTGTCAAGGGGTTACTGTATGCTTTTATGTTGGTAATAATCTTCCCCTATCTTCCGGGATCCGACAGTAACATTTTTAAAGGGGTATCTGTTTTTGTAGGGGTGCTCTTTTCTCTCGGGTCGTCATCGGCCATTTCAAATATGGTTGCCGGATTGATAATTACCTACATGCGACCATTTAAACTGGGCGATCGGGTCAAAATTGGGGAGATGGTAGGCGATGTAATCGAGAAATCACTGCTGGTTACCCGGCTGCGAACCATTAAAAACGAAGAGATTACCATTCCAAACTCGTCGATTCTCAGTGGGAATACAACAAATTACACCAGTTTTGCGCAGGAAGGTGGACTAATTGTACACACCACCATTACCATTGGGTACGATGTCCCCTGGCGCGAAATGCACGCTGCACTGCTCGATGCGGCCGACCGCTGTACCCTGTTGAACAAAGAGCCAAAACCTTTCGTTTTTCAAACCAGTCTCGACGACTTTTATGTTTCTTATCAACTGAACGCCCATACGCTGCACGCCGGACGCCGGTTGGCCATCCTTTCTGAAATGCATCAAAACATTCAGGACTGCTGCAACGAAAGAGGGATTGAAATCATGTCGCCACACTACCGGGCGCAGCGCGACGGCAATACCACCACCATTCCGCAAAGCTATTTACCCAACGACTATCAGGCACCCTCCTTCAGGGTTGATAAAACGCAACGACCATAAAATAAAAAAGCGACAAGCATAATGCCCATCGCCTTTTTGAAATATAATCAATGAATTGGATAGCTATCGCAGCACTTCATCTACATCGTAATAGGTAAGGCCAAAAGCTTCGGCCACCCCTTTGTAAACCACTTTTCCATCGACAACATTCAACCCTTTGCGCAACGCTTTGTCTTCGCTGCACGCTTTCTTCCAGCCCTTTGATGCAAGGCTGATGGCATAAGGCAGTGTGGCATTGGTCAATGCAATGGTTGAGGTACGCGGAACGGCACCCGGCATATTGGCTACACAATAGTGAATCACACCATCGACAACAAAGGTTGGGTGATCATGCGTGGTAGCAACAGTGGTTTCGATGCAACCACCCTGGTCAACGGCCACGTCAACCATTACCGTACCCGGTTTCATCGAAGGCAGCATATCTTTTGTAATCAGATAAGGCGCTTTGGCACCCGGAATCAACACTGCACCAACAATCACATCGCTCTGTTTGGCCATCTCGCGAATATTGTATTCGTTCGACATCATGGTCTTCACGTTGGCTGGCATAATATCGTCGAGGTAACGAAGTCGTCTCAGGCTGATATCCATAATGGTTACATCGGCACCCAAACCGGCAGCCATTTTAGCGGCTTCAGTTCCCACGATACCACCACCCAGAATCAGTACATTGGCAGGAAGCACGCCGGGCACACCACCCAGCAACATACCACGTCCGCCAAAAGTTTTTTCCAGATATTTAGCTGCTTCGTGAATCGACATACGACCGGCCACTTCCGACATTGGAATCAGCAACGGCAGCGATTTGTCGCTCAACTCAACCGTTTCGTAAGCCAGACAAACCGCCTTGCTCTTCAACATCGCTTCGGTAAGTTCTTCCGACGATGCAAAGTGGAAATAGGTGTAAACCAGTTGTCCTTCGCGGATCAACGGATATTCTGACGCGATAGGTTCTTTTACCTTGATAATCATCTCGGCGATGGCGTACACCTCCTCGATGGTTTTCAACATGGTTGCACCGGCAGCCACATATTCGGCATCGGCAAAGCCACTCCCGTTCCCGGCAGTTGCCTGAACATAAACCTGATGCCCGTTTTTTACCAAAGCCGAAGCTCCGGCTGGGGTTAGGGCTACACGGTTCTCGTTATTTTTGATCTCTTTTGGTACTCCAATTATCATATCTTACAGTTTTTAGTCATTCAAAATTAGTGAATCCTCAGCATCGAAATATGACTAAATCCCATAAAACACGCGGCTTTCAGAAAATAAACATTTCATCACAATCGTGCCGGTAACCATCCGGTTTTTCAAATTAAGCGCCAATTTCTTAACAAAAAGAAAGCATTCAGACCATTTCTATCAATAATTATAATTGTATATTTAGCCCCCGATAATCATGAATTACGCATAATGCCGACAATTTCCACGCGAGGCGAACAATTGCCCGCATCAGCTATCCGAAAACTGGTGCCTCACGCCGACAGGGCTAAAGCCAAAGGGATAAAGGTTTACCATCTCAATATCGGTCAGCCCGATTTGCCAACCCCCGAAGTTGCGCTGGAGGCGATCCGCAATATCGATCGGAAAATTCTGGAATACAGTCCCAGCGATGGCTTTCTGAGCTACCGCGAAAAACTGGTCAAATATTACGCGAAATTCAATATCGAGGTCACCTCCGACGAGATTATCATCACCACCGGAGGCTCCGAAGGGGTACTGTTTGCCTTTCTGGCCTGCCTGAACCCCGGCGACGAAATTATCGTTCCCGAACCGGCCTATGCCAATTACATGGCGTTTGCCATCTCGGCAGGCGCAGTTATCCGCACCGTCCCCTCCTCTATCGACGAAGGCTTTGCCCTCCCGCCAATGGAGAAATTCGAAGCACTTATCAACGAGCGTACCAAAGGGATAATGATTTGCAATCCGAACAACCCCACCGGCTATCTTTACACCCGCAAAGAGATGAACCAGATTCGCGATTTGGTGAAGAAATACGACCTCTATCTCTTTTCTGACGAAGTCTATCGCGAATTTATCTATACCGGATCTCCCTATATTTCAGCCTTTCACTTACAAGGGATTGAGAAAAATGTAGTATTGATTGACTCGGTATCGAAGCGTTACAGCGAATGCGGCATCCGTATCGGAGCTATTATTACCAAAAACGAAGCGCTGAGAAAAACATTGATGAAATTCTGTCAGGCAAGGTTAAGTCCACCATTGATTGGACAGATTGCTGCCGAGGCATCGCTCGATGCCAGCGATGAATATATGCTCGATGTGTACGACGAATATGTAGCCCGCCGCAAATTCCTTATCGACAGCCTTAACCGCATCCCGGGTGTCTATTCGCCAATGCCAATGGGTGCTTTCTATTCGATGGTACGCCTGCCTATCGACGACAGCGACAAATTCTGCCAGTGGATGCTCGAAGAGTTTCAATACAACGGGGCAACTGTCTTTATGGCTCCGGCATCGGGTTTCTACTCCGAACCCGGACTGGGACAAAACGAAGTGCGTATGGCTTATGTGCTGAACATCGACGACCTGCGCAAAGCCATCGAATGTCTCGAAGAGGCGCTGAAAGTCTATCCCGGAAGGACCATTTAAAAACCGTAGAGCCGTCGGCTAATCACCGCAAACAGCTCAACAGAAGTGTAATCTTCCTAAATCGGTCAAGCTAAAGTTGGCTTTTTGAATGATTTCTTAAACCAGAATGCAACATTCACCAGACCGATCATTACCGGCACTTCGACCAGTGGGCCAATTACGGCGGCAAAGGCTTCGCCCGAATTGATACCAAAAACGGCGATGGCTACTGCAATGGCCAACTCGAAATTATTGCTTGCCGCTGTAAACGAAAGCGTAACCGATTGCTTGTAGTCGGCCCCCATTTTTTTACTCATCCAGAACGAAGCTACAAACATCACCACAAAGTAAATAATCAACGGAATGGCAATCCGCACCACATCCAGCGGAATTTTTACAATATACTCCCCTTTCAGTGAAAACATTACCACAATGGTAAAAAGCAGCGCCAGTAGTGTAAGCGGACTGATTTTGGGTACAAACTTCGTGTGGTACCAGGTTTTGCTTTTCACCCGAATCAAAATAAAACGGGTCAGAAAACCGGCAACAAACGGTATACCCAAATAGATAAAGACGCTCTCTGCAATCTGACCAATGGTTATTTGCGCTACTGCATCGTTTACCGGAAGACCAAACCATCCGGGAAGAACCGCTATGAAAAAATAGGCATAAATTGAAAAGAACAGTACCTGAAAAATGGAATTGAAGGCCACCAACCCCGCTGCATACTGCGTATCACCTTTAGCCAAATCGTTCCAGACAATTACCATGGCAATACAGCGGGCGAGGCCTATCAGTATCAAACCGTACATATAATCAATATGAAAGCGAAGAAACACGACAGCCAGCACAAACATCAGCACCGGTCCGATTAACCAGTTTTGCACCAGCGACAGCCCCAGCACTTTGGTATTGCGGAACACATCGCCCAACTCTTCATATTTCACCTTGGCCAACGGAGGGTACATCATCACAATCAAACCGATGGCAATGGGAATATTGGTAGTTCCCAACGACATGCTGTTCCAGAAATGGGATATATCCGGTCTCGACCACCCCATCAATATACCGGCAAACATGGCTAGAAAAATCCACACGGTCAGATATCTATCGAGAAATTGCAACCGTTTATTCGAAGGCATAGTAATAAAATTTTTGATTATTTGCTTCCAGAAATGGTGATACTGAAAATCCCGGTCCCGGAATCTCTAAAAACCTTCAACTCTTCCGCAGAAAGGTACTTCAACATCATTTCATCTGGCAGGACAATCTCCTTTTCCTTGTGAATGGTCACACCCCTAAAACCTTGTGCATTGATGATTCTGATGTATTCATCTTTCGAAATGGCCCCCGAAACACAGCCTGCATACATTTCGGCATCTTTACGAAGAGTATCGGGTAAATCGCCTTGAACAACCACATCGGAGACACAGAAATGCCCAGCCGGCTTCAACACACGTCTCACCTGAGCAAAAGCCTTCATCTTATCAGGAACCAGATTAAGCACGCAGTTCGACAGCACTACATCATACGCGTTATCGGGCAAGGGCATCACTTCAATATCACCACGAACAAATTCTACATTGGAAAAGCCTAGCTTCTTCGCATTTTCAGCCGCCTTAACAAGCATCACATCGGTAAAGTCGAGCCCGGTAACCCTACCTGTTTCGCCAACTATGGCACGCGCCACAAAGCAATCGTTTCCGGCACCGCTACCCAAATCAAGCACCGAATCTCCTTTACGGATACGGGCAAACTGAGTTGGTATGCCACAACCCAAACCCAAATCGGCATCGGGGTTGTAGCCATCGAGGGCATCGTAGCTTTCGCTGAAAATGGTATAATCGACCGTCGAACAGCAACCGGTTGCCCCGCAGCACGAAGTTTCGTTCTGCCCCTTCGACTGCATCGCAATACCGCTATATTTCTCTTTTACTATTTGTTTTAAATCTTCTGCCTTCACAACTATTGCTTAATCTGTTCGATATAAAACTGATAGAATCTCTGTTTGATTTCGTCGCGTACGCGGATAAACTCACTTCGGATAAATTCATCAGTTCCTACAGCATGGCTGGGATCATCAAACCCAATATGCAACCTGTGCTTTACCTTCCCCAAAAAGGCAGGACAGCTCTCGTTGGCCCCACCGCAAACGGTTATCACATAATCCCACTCCTCAGCCAGATATTTCTCCACCGAATCGGAAGTATGATGACTGATGTCGATACCGGCCTCTTTCATCACCTCAACGGCTTTCCCGTTGAGCCGGCCCGATGCCTCTGTTCCGGCCGAGCACACCGTGATACGGGGATCGAAACTTTGTAAAAAGCCGTGCGCCATCTGGCTGCGACAGCTGTTTCCGGTACATAGAATTAAAACTTTCATGGGTTGATGGTATTTAACAATTGGTATTACAACTGATTTCAGTGGTATCGATTCCGCCAAAGAATGTCTCAAACATGGTTTTATACTTTTCGATGGTCGAACCACAAAGACAGTAATTGATTTTCAGTCCGTCGATTTCACCATGAATTAACCCCAGCGATTTTAACTCTTTCAGATGTTGCGACACTGTGCTCCGACTTAAAGGCAGATAGTCAGAAATATCACCTGAGATGCAGGTTTTGGTTTCGGCCAAATATTGCAGAATAGCCAAACGTGCCGGATGCGAAATAACCTTTGCAAACCCGGCCAACTCCTGCAACTCCATGGTAAACTTCTCCTTTTTTATCATATCCGATAGTTTTATCTTGATTCCGAAATAAGAAACAAGCCATAATGCATTGCGTTATCACCTTCACAATGATTAATATCGTAAAAATACGACATTAATCATTAACATCAACTTATAGTTGTTAAATTTTGATTACAAATCAAAACTCATGGTTCCACATACCTGGCAACGGTTCGTTTAATAGCTGGCATAACGACCATAACCACAGGTAAAGCCACTACAAATGCCAACCCCCACGACTGAAACCATTTGGCTAAAAAACCCGGATGAAAACCATAATTGACAAACACACTTACAAATGTGACCACAAATGTCATAACCAACACCATTAGGGAGAGTGTTACCTTCAGTTCATGCTTTTTGGCAATTTTCATCTTCTAAAAAATATAATTGAATAAATATCCGACAATCATTATTCCTGCGGCCACTACCCCCACAAAAGTCAAAATCAATGGTAATTTTAAAACCTTTTTTAAGATTATCATTTCAGGAAGCGATAGCCCGATAACAGCCATCATAAAAGCCAGTGAAGTCCCCAGCGAAGCTCCTTTTTCGATGAGTACCGATACAATAGGAACAATACCGGCAGCATTGGAATAAAGAGGCACACCAATCAGTATGGATAAGGGAACACTGTACCAGACCGATTTACCCATTAGCGAAACCATATAATCTTCGGGAATATAGCCATGCGCCCCCGCCCCCACGGCAATGCCTAGCACCACATAAACCCAAACTTTCCCTACAATCTCTTTCACGGCCTGATATCCCAGAACAATACGTTGGTCCATTGTAACTCGTACATCGCTATCGCCATTATTGCCTGCATGGATTTCATACACCCAACTTTGCACCCAATGCCCAAGTTTAAATTTACCAATCATCCACCCGGCCATTATGGCAATGGTTAAACCGGTCAAGACATATATCAAGGCGACTTTCCATCCGAACATACCCAGCAACAAAATTACCGCAACCTCATTTATCATGGGCGCTGCAATCAGAAACGAAAAAGTTACACCCAGCGGAACGCCCGATTCGACAAATCCCAAAAAGAGCGGTATTGCCGAACAGGAACAAAATGGGGTGACAATCCCAAGCAGCGAGGCCAGCATATTACCCATAAAGGTCGATTTGCCTTCGAGCAACTTTCGGGTGTGTTCAGGCGAGAAATAAGAGCGAAGAATGCCGACGAAAAAAATAATCAAAACCAATAACATCAGCACTTTGGGCACTTCGAAAAAAAAGAACCGCAACGCTTCGGTTAAATGTTTTCCCTTCTCCAAACCGACAACAGAATCGACAAACCAGTCGGCGATGGGGTGCAGATAGTGATAAACCAGATACCAAACCGGCAGTAGCAGTAACGGAAGCGCAACTTTTCTATTGATCCTCATCGCGTATAATTTTATTTCGGGAAAACCCGAAACGTTTACCTAAATTTTTTAAAGCAAGTTGTTTACCATGTAGTATAAGCCCACTCCAATAAAGAGAATGGCCACTACACGTCTGAACCAAAGTTCGAACGTTTTAATTCGATTATACATCTGGCTGAGATTGCCGACAGCATAGGCCAACAACCAGGCAAAAATAACGACAGGCAGCCCGGTAGCAATCGCAAAAACAATGGGCAGATACAAACCCGAAGCACTGCTCACGGTCATCGGGATCAACATCCCAAAATAGAGCACACCGCTGTACGGACAAAATGCCAATGCAAACAGCATCCCCAATAACATCGCATCGAAATAGTTCCAGCCTCTTTTATTTTCCATTTTGGAGGTCAAATTATCTATACCGCGAAAATTCATTTTGATGATACCAAGCATAAAAAACCCTATCACCATAAGCAAAGGCCCCAGCAATCTCTCGCCATACCGTTGCAAAAAGCCGGAAAACTGAAACTGGTCGGCTCCAAGAAAAATAATAAGCGCAATGGCTGTATACGAGATGGCTCTGCCAAGGGTATAAAATAATCCATTCACAAATACCCTGTGGCGGCTCTCAATATCTTTACTGATAAAACCAATTGCCGTAATATTGGTCGCCAACGGACATGGACTGATAGCCGTCATCAAGCCAAGTACCGCAGCCGATAGCCACGGCATCGTACTGTTCTCCAACAGATGGTTAAAAAACTCCATATCCATCAATTCAATAGGCTGTCGATTTTCTCTTTAATAATCGCCTTAAACTTCTTAGGATTGGAGCGGGCATAGAGAAAACCCTCATTGGTGATATTGATTTTCATCTCCCCTTTGACAATTAGCAACGATTGTCCCGATACTTTCAACCGGTCAGCCAATGCTTCACTGCTCTTCTCGTCGAGATTAATGGCATGGAAACTTACAACCCCGTCATAAAGAGATTCAACATCAGCTTTCGCTTCAGCCTCCACCGTCTTACAGGTCACACAGCGACTCGAGAAATGAAAATAATAGACTTCAACTTGAGGCAACAGGCCATTTATACGACTTGACTCGCTCGTTTCCTGAGCATTACACGAAAGATTGCCCAAAATCAGCATTAGCACAAAACTGAAAGCAACAATTGTTTTCATTGGATAAGTGTTAAAGATTAATATTTCGACAATATCGCTTTAATCTCGTCAGCCGATGGTACACGGCCTTTGATTTCTACCTTTTCGTCGACCACCAGTGCCGGAGTGGCCATCACACCATATTTCATAATGGCCAGAATATCTTCGACTTTGGTAATGGTAGCTGTAAAGCCATTCCGCTCAACCACTTCACGGGTTAGCTTCTCCAAGTTTTTGCATTTGGAACAACCTGTCCCTAAGATTTTAATTTTCATAAGCTATGTATTTGTTTCATTTCAGGTATTCCCGAAATGAAGTATTAAAAAAATTACAACTTAAAAAAACCGACCAGCAGCGTTTTGGCTTCATCCCAATTCTCGCGGTTGATGCAATATTTGATATAAGGAGGATTGATTTCACCCTGAATCAGCCCAGCCTTCTTTAGTTCAGCCAGATGTTCCGATAAGGTTGAACGGGCAATGGGCAACTCTTCGGCCATATCGCCGCTGTAGCAACATTTGTTCAGGTTGTTGGCTAAATAATCGAGGATAAAGACCCTCACCGGATGCGACAACGCTTTGGCATAACGCGCTACCTTTTCCTGATTATCAGTGTAATATTTAACTTTTGGAGCCATAATACCCATTTCATTTCGGGAAAACCCGAAACAAAAATAATAACAGTTTTCTTTATTCAAAATAGACATTTAAAAAAAAGATGAAACAACGACAGCCCAAATTTTACATGCCGCCCCATCAGTAGCGCTCCACATCGATTGTCCGTCGATTGGGATCCCTATGTTCTTAAGATCTTCTCCATCCGCTTTCCTTTGGCCAGTTCGTCGACCAGTTTATCCAAATAGCGGATCTTTTGCATCAGCGGTTCTTCGATGGCTTCCACCCGGTAGCCGCAAATCAATCCGGTAATTTTCGAAGCCTGCGGGTTAAACTGCGGCGCTTGGGCAAAAAAGGTTTCAAAGTCGGTGCCTTTGTCAATTTGCTGCTGCAACTGCTGTGGGGTATATCCCGTCAGCCAACCAATAACAGTATCGACCTCATCTTTTGCGCGCCCCTTTCTTACAGCTTTTTGGACGTACAACGGATAAACCGTCGCAAATGACATTTGATATATCTTCGAATTTTCCATAATGGGTCAATTGATTATTAGAAAAAGCGCTGTAAACATGCACTGCGCCAATATATACCCGAATCGCCAGCCCGTCTGTATTGGTTGAAGGTCGCAAACGGTTTAACTCGTACTCAATAGACAAGTTTTGGTACAAATAAAAGCTGGACGTGAGCTTAACGAAACCTCGCTACAGCGCGATTGAAAGGGTAAGAACGGTCATTCCAAAAAGAAAACAATCGTGCTTACAACCCTGGCTTTTTGAATGTAAGGTTCTTTGGGCATTTCACTGCCAATACCTTCGTCATCTCCCGAATAATACTCTCCGGCAATTGTAATTTGGCCTTGAGAAGCTGTTTTAATCTTACCTAACTTCGCTTGCGAATCATTGGCAAACTGCTCTCCTGCGATGCGTGCATTTTTAGTGCTTTCAGCAATCAGTTGTGGCTTTATTGAGTTTAATTCCGGAAAGAAATAATTAGCTGATATATTCGATGTTAAATCTTTTCGAATCAAATCCAACTCTATTTGAGCTACTTTATCTTCTGTCGTTGTAACCTCATTCGATTGAATGATTAGACTTTGAGTAATGGTGTATCTGTCAATTTTAACCTGTACTTGTTGATCTTTCTTCCACTGGTATTCGTAATATTTCTGCCGGTCGGTTACCCCTAAGTTGTTTATCTCAATGTCACTTTTATCAAACCCATTGTCTGATAAATAGGCAATAACGGCATTTTTTTTGTTTTCTGTCTGCTTAATGATATCCTGTAAATTATCGCCCGAAAACGAAAATTGTAAAGCAATCGTAGCAGAAGTTGCCGATATATTCATCTCGGCAAGTCCTTTAACGGTTACAATACGATCTTTGTCGCTAAATGTCTTCAACCCTTTAAAGATTAAAAAACCCAACAAGAAAAAGCCAAGCAAAAGTGATAACCCTAAAATTACTGACCCTGATAAAGATTTATTTTCCATGGATATAAGGTTTATTTATCAAATATCAATTCATGCAGCGACACAACAGCATGCTTGGATTCTTTATCTCTTTTATCGGCTAATGCTGTCGGGTGGCTTTGACAGGCAGGATTAGTGCGCAAACGGGATAAAGAACTTGTAGTAAAGATAATAAAAAGCCCGTTCGCTACAATTGAAGAACTGGCTTACAGATATTTTTTTGTAAAAAAAATTCCCCCTTATTGTTGTTCAACGAGGGGGAACAGATTTGCACCGACAGCTCCGGTTGAAGTAGGTTACTTCAAATCGAAACGGTCGAGCATCATTACCTTGTTCCAGGCTGCCACAAAATCGCGAACAAACTTATGCCGGGCATCGAAACTGCCATACACTTCGGCCATCGCCCTGAGTTCGGAATTCGAGCCAAAGAGAAGGTCGGCACGGGTAGCGCTCCATTTGAGGGCGCCCGTTTTGCGATCGCGACCGCTAAACAACTCTTTATCTTCAGATGCCGGCATCCACGCCGTATTCATATCGAGCAGGTTGACAAAGAAATCGTTGGTAAGCAATTCGGGCCTATTGGTAAACACGCCATGTTTCGAGTGGTCGAAATTGGCATTCAAAACCCTTAATCCGCCAATCAGAACCGTCATTTCGGGTGGCGTGAGTGTCAACAACCGGGCTTTATCAAGCAACAGTTCTTCGGTCGATACTTTATATTTCTTTTTTAGATAATTGCGAAAACCATCGGCAACCGGCTCAAGCACCTTAAACGATTCGGCATCGGTCTGTTCGGCCAAAGCATCCATACGACCCGGTGTAAAGGGCACCGCAACATCGCTTCCGGCAGCTTTGGCGGCCTGTTCTACGGCTGCACAACCGGCCAGCACAATTAAATCAGCCAGCGATATTCTCTTTCCTCCGGTCTGGCTGCGGTTAAAGGCCGTTTGAATGGCTTCCAACTTAGCCAGTACCACCGAAAGTTGTGCCGGGTTATTTACTTCCCAGTCCTTCTGCGGTGCCAGGCGAATGCGGGCACCGTTGGCACCGCCCCGTTTGTCAGACCCCCTGAAAGTGGATGCCGATGCCCAGGCTGTAACAACCAGTTGCGAAACAGAAAGCCCCGTACTCAATACGGTTGCTTTCAATGTGGCAATATCATTTTCGTCGACCAACGGATGGTTGACTGCCGGAACGGGATCTTGCCAAATAAGCTCCTCCGGTGGCACTTCAGCGCCCAGATAACGGGAACGTGGCCCCATATCGCGGTGGGTGAGCTTGAACCAGGCGCGGGCAAATGCATCGGCAAACTGGAGCGGATGCTCATAAAAACGCCGGGAGATCTTTTCGTAAACTGGGTCGAAACGCAGCGAAAGATCGGTTGTCAACATGGCTGGAGCATGTTTTTTCGAAGCATCGTGTGCATCGGGAACCACTGCCCCTGCATTTTTGGCGACCCATTGGTGGGCTCCGGCCGGACTTTTGGTTAACTCCCAGTCGTAACGGAACAGATTATCGAAGAAGTAATAACTCCACTTGACCGGGGTTTGTGTCCAGGTGACCTCCAGGCCGCTGGTAATGGTATCGCCGCCATTCCCTTTGCCTAAGCTGTTTTTCCATCCCAGCCCCTGCTCTTCGATGGCAGCCGCTTCGGGTTCAGCTCCGAGATTGGCCGGATCGCCTGCCCCATGGCACTTGCCAAAGGTATGGCCTCCGGCTATCAACGCAACGGTCTCTTCATCGTTCATGCCCATCCGCGCAAAGGTATTGCGGATATCAACGGCAGCTGCAAGCGGATCAGGCTGACCACCTGGCCCTTCGGGATTGACATAAATCAACCCCATTTGAATGGCCGCAAGCGGGTTATCCACCTCACTCTTGTCGAGCATCCGGTCGTCGTTCTCAAGCCATTTGGTTTCCGAGCCCCAGTAAACATCTTCCTCGGGTTCCCACACATCGGCACGACCACCGGCAAAGCCAAAAGTTTTAAACCCCATCGACTCGAGGGCAACATTTCCGGTCAGGATCATCAAATCGGCCCACGATATTTTCTCGCCATATTTCTGCTTAACAGGCCAAAGCAGCCTGCGTGCCTTGTCCAGGTTGACATTGTCGGGCCAACTGTTCAGCGGGGCAAAACGTTGTTGCCCGCCCCCTGCCCCTCCGCGTCCGTCGCCTGTACGATAGGTGCCGGCGCTGTGCCAGGCCATTCGAATAAAGAAAGGGCCATAATGGCCAAAATCTGCCGGCCACCAATCCTGAGAGTCGGTCATTAATTGGTGCAAATCTTTTTTGATGGCTTGTAAATCGAGGCTTTTAAATGCTTCGGCATAATCGAAATCTTCGCCCATAGGGTTCGATTTTGGCGAATGCTGGCGCAGCACATTTAGACGCAACTGGTTAGGCCACCAGTTTTGGTTCTTGGTTCCACCCGCCCCTGCGGTGTGTTTGCCAACTGCTCCGGTTACGGGACATTTGCTGATTTTTTCTGAATGGTTTTTCATTTTCAATTGTATTAAGGTGATATATTGAGTTTAAATCATACTCCCGCATTACAACTCCTCTCTATCCGACGGCAAAACAGTTGGCACGGCTAACCCAACAACAACACTCCCCGCAACACCAAGTGCCAATACAACCCCTTTTGCCCAAACTACATCAATTCCAAAAATTACCGACAGGAGAATCGTCAGCCACATCAGGGCAACAGCATAACATTTCGATTTAAAAGTCATCCCCTTATTAGCATGATAGGCAACAATATAAGGTCCTACCCACCGGTTGGAGATCAGCCTGCCATACAACCGATCAGAACTTTTTAGATAGAGCCCTGCCGTTAGCAACAGAAAAGGGGTGGTAGGAAGACCGGGAACCATAATTCCAATCACCCCAAGGCAAAGTGACAAAGTGCCCAAAACAATCCATATTGGCTTAAACAGGTTCATTCGCCGCTTTTTTTGAATTGGCCAATAATTTGCAGTTTAACATCTTCGATCGTGAAACCCGGAATTGCCTTACGGTCGAAATAGGCAGCCAACAATTCGGTCAATTCGTTGTCGTGATAATCCTCAATCCTGTCGCTATCGGAACAATAGAGATGGTGATGGGTTTCGAGAACCGCATCATACCGCATCACATCCCTTTCGGTTTTGACCCGTTGAATCAAACCACACGAAACCAGGGCATCGAGCACCTTATAAACCGTTGCAGTCGCAATATTGGGGTGATTCTTGCGGATGTATTCTATAATATTCTCAGCCGTTGGATGGTTGTGAAGAACCTCGATAGCCTCCAACACCGCTAGCCGCTGAGGGGTTACCTTAAGTCCTTTTCCATGCCGATAAAAAAATCTGTGTGCAGATTGCAAAAGTGCCCCCCTCACGACAGCCCAATGGCAAGTCGGTTACAACTCCCCACTTTCACCCCTCCCAAGGTGACCCATCGCGGGGTTAATGCGGAGTTAATGCGGAGTTGATGCGGAGTTGGTATAGCGATGGTCATTACAAAATTGGGCTGTATGGAATCTGTTTTGGAGAATAAACCGGGTGTCTGAAAAAAACAAAACCAGCCATCCCGAAGCGTTCTGCTTCGAGATGGCTGGCTCAGACCGTACGCCATAGCGTTATTGTTTGATAACCTTTATCACCTTGCGGATACCACTGGGCTGCCAAACCCTGATGATATAGATTCCGGGGGCGGCCAGCGGCGGGGTAACCGTTATCTCCTGATACCCTTCGACCCGCTCGCTGTACTGGGTCATCCAGACCTTTCGGCCCAACATATTGTAAATTTCAACATAAACATTTTCGGTCAACTTCAGGTTAAGTGCCAGTGTAAACTGTTCGTCAAAAGGTACCGGAAATATCTTTACCGGATCATCTTCAGGCAGTTCGGGTTCGTCAATCTTGACCAGCCACTGGTAATCGAGCCAGAATAAGCGTCGCGAAATCCAATCTTTCAGATAGTTCATCTCAGCGGTATAGTTCTGCCCCACGAAAGCATTTGGCCAGACATACTGCCCCATGATGGGCCATTTGGCAAAGTTGCGCGTAACTGCTTCGCCCATAAAGGCCGACTGGGTATCGAGATAGTTAAAGATAGAGTCTTTGTGCAACGGCCCGGAACGTAGTGCTGTCCAGCGCTTTTTCACTTCGGCTTTAAAATCGGGATCTTCCATCAGTCTTACCCACCAGTGGATGCAACTTTCCCACGCATTGCCGTAGTTGGTGTGGACAAACTCGTTGGTGGCCAAATGGCGCGGACTGAAATCGAGGTTGCCGTAACAAAGATCGAAATCCCAATAAGGCCCGGCTACGATTTTTCCGCCGTCAGAATCTTTTTGCTTGTAGAAAAAGGTACTGAACCTGAGGCCATCGACATTATTTCCCAGTTCGTTGACGATTAGAATATCGATAAATGATTTGACATCGATATATTTTCGATAGCCCTTGTCGGAATCTTTAAAATTGGGGCCGTTCAGCGCATTTTCGAAATTGACAATCGCGCCGTAAAGGTAATTTTTCTGCTGGTTTACAATCACATCAGCCTTGGGATACACATAGGTGTAGGTGTAGTTTTTCGCGTTGAAATATTGGTACGACGGATTGGTGGTAAAATACCCGCTGCCATCGCCATCCAGTTTATCGACCTTAAAGATGTAGCCACCGGTCACATCGTCGCCCGACACTTCATCGGGGTTCAGTTTGGCAATATCGACGCGGTTTTTATCGCGCTTAATCTTCTCAATCAGATGATAGACCCCTATATATTCGCCATTCAGATAGACTTCGCAGAACCTCACATGGGGCTGCCAGGGGTTCATCCTTCCACCCAGATAAAAGGTCATCGGGTTGCGCAACAGCGTTTTGTCGCTATACTGAGCGGATAATATCCAGTCGCTCTCTTCGGGCAAGCCCATCAGCGAGGCTTTGACTTCGGCCCCCTGTTGGTCGCGCAATTCCATATCGTACGATTTTTTAGGAAACATCTGCGACGACTGTCCGCGTATCTCTATCCCGGCATAACCATCGTACTGGCTTTGCGTATCGAGAACGGTGTTGAATTTTCCGCTGCCGTTATCGACCACTTTCACCTTCACCAGAACCTTCGGGTCGTTAACGATGGCTTTCCCGTCGGTTTCGATTATCACCAGTGGAAGATTGTGTTTGACGGCTGTCGGAGGCGTAAACCAGGCTGGATTGGCCTGATAATAGCTTCCGGGAACCGAGATTCCGGCTATCAAAAAAGTTGTCGAGGAGAGGTCGGACGAAGTGGCGTTGGCATTATGCACCTGCACGGCCAATACATTTTCGCCCTGAATCAAATATTGGCTTAGCATATCGGCCGACAGCTGATACCTTGCCGGGATACCCCCGGTAGGCAGTTTGGCCTCGAATTCGGTCGAAAGGGCATATTGGTTGTAAGGCGGACGGGCATCGCCGCTCATATTGGTACGGGTGATTTCGCGACCATTCAGATAGGCAACGAACCCATCATCAAAATCGATGTAAAGCATCAGTGATGCGATTTTCGATTTATCGGCAATGGTAAACGATTTGCGAAAATAGACCGACGGGCTTTGCGAGATTGTGGTCCCGTCGTCGTTATCGCCATAGCCAAAACCACCTTTCCCGGCGGACCATGCTGAGGCATCGAAAGTAGTCTCGGCCCAGGTGGCCGGAGGTTCAGAATTACCTACAAAATAGCTCCAGGTATCATCGGCTTTAATGATAGTTTCCCAGTGATCGACCTGTTGGGCATGCAGATTAAACCCTGCTGCCATAAGCAGCACCACAAAGGGGAAGAGCAACTTTTTAATCATAAAGTTGTGTAGTTAGTTTGTTGCACAAATGTAATTTTTTTCCTCACTTAAAAACAAAGACTATCATCAAAAGAATATCAGCCTAAAGTTTGGTTAACGATAAAATAAACCTTCGGTATCAGGATAAAAAAGTAAACGGCAACTGTTTGCACAATTACCGTTTTTTCTATTTTGATTTTTTCTGTCCGGTTTAATAACCGCCGCTACCCGATGCTATGCACCACTTCGAGGTTTCGTTTGCCCACTTCAACAGCTTCTAAGTTAAGGGGTATTAATTTGTGATGCCTTTCGGGAAGCGATTTTTCGAGCCCTTTTTTAACGTTCTCGGCTTTCACCACCGGTTTGGCCTGTAAAAAGGCACCTAACACAATCATATTGAAAGTCATCGGGTTGCCCATTTCAACAGCCAGCCGCGCACCCTCCACACGGTAGATATTGATATCCTTCCGGGTGGGATGGTGTACAATGCCGTTCGGATCGTATATCAGCGTACCGCCCGGTTTTACACTCTTCTCGAATTTGGTCATCGACTGCTGGTTCAGGATTATCGCGGTGTCGAACTCGTGCAGAACAGGCGAACTGATGCGGTCGTCGCTGAGGATAACCGTTACGTTGGCCGTCCCGCCACGCATCTCGGGGCCATAAGAGGGGAACCATGCCACCTCCTGATCCTGCATCACGCCTGAGTAGGCCAGAATCTTGCCCATCGACAGGACCCCTTGTCCGCCAAAACCGGCTATAATAATTTCTTCTGTCATCGTTTATCGAAATGGATAAGTTGATTAACTGCGTATGGTAAACTGGTCGGTAGCGTCTTTGCTGCCATCTTTCAAATCGCCCAACTGATAGAACGGGAACATATTGGTTTCCATCCACTTGTTCGAATCTACCGGCGAAAGTTTCCAACCTGAGCTGCAGGTCGAAACCACTTCGACAAACGAAGTGCCTACATTCTTGCCCGATAGTTCGAATGCCTTTTTGATGGCTTTCTTGGCCTTGCGGACGGCAGCCGGCGTTTGCACACTTTGACGGGTCACATAAGCGGCACCGGGCAGCTGGGCTATCAGTTCGGTAATGCGCAACGGGTAACCGTTCAGGTCGACTTCGCGGCCATAGGGGGTGGTGGCCGTAACCTGGCCCACCAGTGTGGTGGGGGCCATCTGTCCGCCGGTCATCCCGTAGATACCGTTGTTCACGAAGATAATCACGATATTTTCGCCGCGGTTGATGGCATGCAAGGTCTCGGCAGTCCCGATAGCTGCAAGGTCGCCGTCGCCCTGATAGGTGAAGACATATTTTTCGGGCAATACCCTTTTGATGCCGGTAGCGACTGCCGGTGCACGACCGTGGGCCGCTTCCTGCCAGTCGATTTCGATATAGTTGTAGGCCAGTACGGCACATCCTACCGGCGAAACACCGATAGTATCCTGCTGTATACCAAGCTCTTCAATTACTTCAGACAATATTTTATGGATTACCCCATGACTACAGCCGGGGCAGTAGTGCATCGTGGCATCGTTCAGCAACGGGGTTTTGGCATACACCAGGTTCTCCGGCTTGATGATATTTTTGAGTCTGTCCATTACTTCAGCCATCGTTTACTCTCCTGTCAGTTTTTGGTACAACGCACTTTCTACTTCATTGGGCGAAGGAACGATACCGCCCATTCGTCCGTAATATTCCACCTTGGTTTTTCCGTTCACCGCCAGGCGAACATCGTTCACCATCTGTCCGGCATTAAATTCCACGACCAGCATCCCTTTTACCCTTGAGGCCAGTTCGGCAATTGGTTTTTCGGGGAAAGGGAATAGCGTGATGGGGCGCAACAAGCCAACCTTATGCCCTTTGGCACGTGCCAGTTGCATCGTTTTCTGGCTGATACGGGCTGCCGAGCCAAAAGCCACCAGAATATAATCGGCATCTTCGCAATCGATCAGTTCGTAGCGAACCTCTTCGTCGCGCATCTGTTGGTATTTCTTTTGCAAATGGATATTATGGATCTCCATACGGGAAGAATCCAAATCGAGCGAGGTTACAATATGGCGTTCACGATCGGCTGTCTTACCCAGTGTTGCCCAACTGCCTGAAATGGCTTTCACCTCTTCATTGGTCCAGCGGGGCTGCTGATCCATCAGTTCCACCTTTTCCATCATCTGGCCAATCACACCATCGGCCAGAATCATCACCGGGTTGCGGTATTTGAAAGCAAGGTCGAAACCAAGCCCAACAAAGTCGTTCATCTCCTGTACCGATGCCGGGGCAAGAACCAGCAAATTGTAATCGCCATGGCCGCCACCTTTGGTTGCCTGGTTATAGTCGGCCTGCGAAGGCTGAATGGTGCCTAATCCCGGGCCGCCACGCTGGACATTGACAATAACACAAGGCAGCTCGGCACCGGCCAGATAGGAAATCCCTTCGGCCATCAGGCTGATACCGGGGCTCGACGATGAGGTCATCACCTTTTTCCCGGCGCCTGCAGCACCATAAATCATGTGTATCGAAGCAATTTCGCTTTCGGCCTGAAGCACCACCATACCGGTATCTTCCCACGGGCGTTGGGTCATCAGGGTCTCCATTACTTCCGACTGAGGGGTAATCGGGTAACCAAAATAGGCATCGCACCCGCAGCGGATAGCTGCTTCGGCAATAACCTCGTTCCCTTTCATCAATCTTAATTCTCCCATATCGAGGATTTGCTGTTGATTTAAAAATTAATCGATTTTCATCCGGTAAACTGTGATACAACTGTCTGGACAAACGGTTGAACAATTGGTACAGCCGGTACAGTTTTCGGGGTTCTCCATATATGAATAATGATAACCCTTGCTGTTTACATCGTGGTTTAATCCCAAAGTTTGTGTCGGACAGGCTACAACACAGAGGTTGCACCCTTTACAAACTTCAGAATCGACAATCACTGCTCCGATAACTTTTGCCATTTTAGATCGTCATTTTAATTGGGGACCTGCCAACAGGCCCGCACAAATGTAATATCCTATTTCAATTTTAAACATGAAAATCTTCATGAAACTGTTTCAGCCGTACCTCAAGGTCGCCAAACTGATCGCGTTTCACGTGCGACACGCAGGCCCTCAATCCCTCTTTGGCACTTCCGGTATTACCCAGCGATATGGCACTAACCCCGTAATAAAGAAGATGGTGCAATAGCTGTGCGCCGCTCATTCCCGGATAACCAATGGTGAAATAGAAGCCGTTCCCGATAGGTTCGTCCATATCGGTATCATACACTATCGTGAAGCCGTTGTCGGTAAAAAGTTTCTTCATGATACGGGCTTTCTCGCCATACTCTTTTATCTCATCCACAAAATGATAGCTTCCCTCGTTGGCAGCCCTGAACATGGCAGCCAAAGCATGTTGGGCCGAATGCGAAGTGCCTGAAGTCATTGAGTAGAGCACCCGGTGGACAATCGCATTGCCAAAACCATGCACTTTAAGCCGGCTTTCCAAATCGGTAAAATGGCGATGGTAAAGGGCATCCGAGATGATCAGCATACCGATACGCTGGCCGGCATACGAGAAGACTTTCGAACTGGAAACCATCATTACCCAGTTGCCGGTGTAATTGGCTACCGTAGGCTGATAAGGGGGAAGGCCGGGCTGCGACAGGTCGCGCCGGAAGTCCATGGCAAAATAGGCCAGATCTTCAACAACGACTACATCGTACTGATTGGCCAGTTCGCCAATAATTTTCAGTTCCTCCTCCTGCAAACAGATCCAGGCCGGATTATTGGGATTGGAATAGACGATGGCGTTGATATTGCCCTGCGACAGGAACGATTCGAGTTTGGCCCTTAGCTTTTCTCCACGGTAATTGAACACATCGAAAGTGGCAAACTTCTGCCCCATCACCAGCATCTGCTGTTTCTGTACCGGAAAACCCGGGTCGATAAACAGGGTGGTATCGCGTTCTTTGCGACAGGCGGCTGCCACCAAAAATGTGGCATAGCTCCCTTCCATCGAACCCACCGTGGGGATACAACCTTCGGGTTTGACACCGATATTCATAAAAAGTTTTACGAAACGGGCCGTCTCCTGCTTCAACGGGGCAATACCGTCGATAGGAGGATAAATGGAGGCTACGTTGCGTTGCAGTGCTTCTATCTCGGCCTCCACGCCTACTCTCGACGGGGGCAATCCCGGAACGCCCATCTCCATCCGGATATAGCGTTGTCCGGTGGCTGCTTCGATGGTATTGACCAGTTGTACGATTTCGCGAATCGAGGCATTCCCAATCTCAGGAACCTCAAGTTCCGCGATTTTCTGTTCTACAATTTGGCTGTTGATTGGTGTTTTTTTCATTCCCGATCAAAATTCATTCATCAGTTGGTTAATCCATGCCGCCACACGTCCTTCGGTCTGTTCCGGTTCGAAATCCTCATCTACCGGAAGGCCTAAAAACTCGCCGCCTACCAATGCTTCTGAATCCTGAAACGAATAGCCTTCGGGGCTGACTTTCCCGATGAGGGTTGCACCGTTGGCTATCACTTTTTTTGCCAGTTGGCCCATCGAATCGACAAAGTGATAGGCATAGGTAACCTGATCGCCAAGGCCAAAGACGGCTACCTTTTTGCCGGTAAAATCGAACTCACTCACCACCGGGAAGAAACGTGCCCAGTCGACATTGCTGAATTTCTGATCCCAGGTATCGCGCCCAATGGTAGAGATACCGAAAATAATGGTATCGTAGTTGGCCAAATCGTCGGCCGAAGCTTCAGCAATGTGAATCACATCGACCTGGCCGGCACCTATTTTATCGGCTACCAGTTTAGTGACCCGGTGAACGGCTCCGTTTATAGGGCCGAAAAACAACCCAATCTTTTTCATTTTATTCTATTTTAGTTATTTATGCAAGTCAATATCCCCTTTTTTGTATTCGCCCAAAATGGCCAGACTCGACACATTTTTCAATACCTGATGAATGGCCCTTTCGTAATCTTCCATCGTATCGTATTCTACATCAATATGAAATGAGTATTCGTTAGGCTTTCCAATGACCGGAATCGACTGAATCTTGGTCAGATTAATGCGGTGTTCGGCAAAGATAGTCAATACTTTGGCCAGCGCGCCATAGTAATGGCCGCACTTAAACGAGAGCGATGCCTTGTTCGACTCTTCGTTGGGGATTGATTTTTTGGCCAATACAAGGAAGCGAGTATAGTTTCTTTTATTCGTTTCAATGCCTTTTTCGATAATCTGTAACCCATAGATATCGGCCGAACGCTCGTTGCCGATAGCCGCTACATAATCGTATTTCTCTTCAGAGAGTTCACGGGCAGCACCGGCAGTATCGCTTTTTTCGCGTAGCTTGATAGCCCCGTAACGGCGGTCGATAAACTCGGCACATTGTTTCAGCGCTATCGGGTGCGAATGAATTTCGCGGATATTTTGGGGTTCGGTACCCGGATAGACCATCAGGTTCATCTGGATATGCAGATAGATTTCGCCAATAATGCGAAGATGAAAGTCGCGCAACAAGGCATAATTCTCGAGCAGACTGCCGGCGATGGAGTTCTCGATGGCCATTACGGCACAATCGACCTCGTCATGATCCAGTAGTTCACAAACTTTTCGGAAAGTGCGACATTCCACAATTTCCACTTCGTCGCCAAAATATTTCCGGGCGGCATCTTCGTGGAATGATCCTTTAATTCCCTGTATCGAAATTTTCTTCACTTTAATCGATTTTTTTAAACTTTTCGGGTGAATTGGAACGCAATGTAACTAAAAAATCCCGGATAAATCCGGGACTTTTTCAAATTTAATCTTTTGTTCAGATTTTGTACAGGTCGCTTGCTTTCACCAATTCCAGCTGGTGTTCCTGTAAAACTTTGATACATTTACCAATATTATCGGGCTTTATCACCACGTTGGCGCTCTCGCCCACCGAGTAGGCATAGAGATATTCGATGGCCACCTCGTTGTCCGACAGGATTTGCAATGCTTTGCCCAGCGCGCCCGGCTCGTTGGGGCAGTTCAGGCAAACCACGTCGGTAAGGCTGACCGAGAAAAAGTTCTCGCGCAACACTTTGTAGGCCTTTTCGTGATCGGCCACCAACAGACGTAAAATCCCAAATTCGGAGGTATCGGCCACTGTGAAAGCCGACATATTGATTCCGGCCTGACCCAGAATATTGGAGACTTCGTTCAGCCTTCCCGACTTATTTTCGAGAAAAACGGAGAGTTGTTTAATCAGCATGGTATTACTCTTTTTTTTTATTGTTGCTTACAGATATAAGACGTTTGGCAAACGACAATTAACACTCACAACCTTCGCTTGTCTATCACCCGCTGTGCTTTACCGGCCGTGCGCTCGATGGTTTTTGGCTCGACCAGTTTCACGTTGACCGATATGCCCAGTATGCTTTCGATGCTGCGGGTAATCTTCATCCGCAACTCCTGCAATTTACGCACTTCGTCGCTAAAAAATTGTTCCTGCACCTCAACCATCAATGTCAGCGTATCGAGCGTACCTTCACGTTCCACAATCATCAGGTAGTGAGGCTCTACTTCGCTCATCTGCAACAGTACCGTTTCGATTTGCGACGGGAAGACATTTACCCCGCGAATAATCAACATATCGTCGCTGCGCCCTTTGCATTTCTGCATCCGCACCAGCGTACGGCCACATTCGCACTTATCGTAAATCAATCGGGTAAGGTCGCGGGTACGGTAACGTATCAGCGGTATCCCCTCTTTGGTGATGGTGGTAAAGACCAGCTCGCCCAGCTCGCCCGGCGCTACCGGTTGTAAGGTTTCGGGGTCGATAATTTCGGGAAGGAAATGATCTTCGTTGATGTGCATCCCGCACTGGTGCTCGCACTCGCACGAAACACCCGGCCCGACAATTTCGCTCAGACCATAGATATCGATAGCCTTTATCTGCAATTTAGCCTCTATCTCTTTGCGCATCGCCTCCGACCAGGGTTCGGCTCCAAAGATACCCACCCGAAGCTTTAGCGTAGCCGGATCGACCTTCATCTCCTTGAGCACTTCGGCAATATTGAGCGCATACGAAGGGGTACAGCAAATTACCGAACTGCCAAAATCCTCCATCAGCTGTATCTGTTTCGAAGTATTCCCGCCCGAAATGGGGATTACACTGGCCCCCAGGTTCTCAGTCCCGTAATGCAATCCGAGGCCACCGGTAAAAAGGCCGTAGCCATAAGCAATCTGCACCACATCGTTGCGGTGGACACCGGCCATGCAAAGCGAACGGGTCACCACTTCGGCCCACATCTGGATATCTTTCCGGGTGTAGCCCACCACGGTCGGTTTACCTGTGGTCCCCGACGAGGCATGCAAACGAACAATTTCGCTCATGGGCACCGTGAAAAGCCCAAACGGATAGTTATCGCGCAGATCGATTTTGGTGGTAAACGGTAGTTTTGCCAAGTCATCGACACTCAGGATATCGGCCGGGGTAAGTCCCACCGCCTGCATCTTTTTGCGGTACGACGGAACATTGTGGTAGATACGCTGAACCGTTTCGCGGAGCCTTTCTCCCTGAAGAAGACGCATCTCCCCGCGGGTGGCGCACTCTATTTTTTCATTCCAAATCATTGTAACAATATATTATTCAACTATTCATCTTAGAAAATCAACACCTGTCCGTGTCTGTCAAAACTTTACCGACTCGTGCGGTTCTTCCGGTTTCAGCAGTGAACCGACGACCAATACCAGTGCCGAAATAGGGAAGGCCACCACTATGGGGTCGATAATGGCCCAGGGAAAAGTTTCGGCGAGCGTTGGTTTCCCAAAAAGGGCCTGACAGATACCCATCGGTGCCGACTCGGCCTTGTGCATAAATGCCAGCCAGAAAACGCTCACCACCATGCCGGTAACAATACTGTAAAGTACTGCTTTCGCATTGGCACGCTTCCAGTATATCGCGGCAATATAGGCCGGGAGAAAAGCAGCCGCACAAACCCCAAAGAAGATAGCGGTTCCGCGGGCGATAATGCTTCCCGGAAGTTTATAGCCAATAATCATCGCAATAATTATAGATACCACAATGGCAAAACGGGTAATCAGCATGGTACTGTATTTCCCTTTCGGAAGGATTTTTTCGAGAAAGTCGCGCCCCAGCGAAGTGCCCATCACATGGAACTGCGAGCTAAGTGTCGACATGGCAGCCGAGAGTAACGTCAGCATAAAAAGATAGACAAACCACTCGGGCAATGCCGCGCTGATAAAAGCCGGAATAATAGAGTCGACATTGCCCCCTGCGGCCTCCTGCGCCAGTTTTCCAGTCTCACGCAAGAAATAGACATTCGACAGTGCTCCGACAGTATAAATAAATCCCGTAGCGACAAATATAAAGAGAGCACCAATAAAGACGGCACGGTTGAGTTCGCGGTCACTTTTAACGGTCATAAAACGAACCACCAACTGCGGTTGGGCCAACACCCCAATCCCTACTCCCAAAATGATATTGGTGGTCAGTACCCACCACCAGGTGGAGTTAAAAACCGGATAGGCAGTCCATCCCTGATGGCCCATCGCCTTTAGCTTCTCGGGGACCATCGAAACCATATCGGTCAATGCCTGATGGGCCGAGCTAAAGCCGCCCAGTTTGCTATAGGTCATATAGAGCAGAAAGAACAGGCCGAAGAACATGATACCACCCTGAAAGGCATCGGTATACATCACCCCTTTCATCCCTCCGGCAATGACGTATGCTGCAATCACCAGCGTAAAGAAAGTCAGCGCCATGCCAAAATCCATACCGAAGATGCTCTCCATAAACCGCGCACCGCCAATCAGCACCACCGCAGCATAGAGCGGCATCGATATAAAAATAATGGCACCGCTGATCATCTGTATTTTGTTGGAATTGAAACGTCGCCCCAGAAATTCGGGGAAACTGTGTGCGCCCAAATGGTAGCCCATCCTGCGGGTACGTCGTCCAAAAAATACAAAAGCCAGAAAGATACCTATAAAAATATTGAGAAAGGTAAGCCATATCAGCCCCATCCCATATACAGCAGCCATTCCGCCAAAGCCAACGATGGCCGAGGTCGAGATAAAGGTTGCCCCATACGAGAGTGCCATCACAAACGGATGGGTTTGCCTTCCGGCCAACAAATAGTCACTGGCTGTCCGTGTTTCGCGATAGCCTTTAAACCCGAGATAAGTTACGGCCAGCAGATAAATGATAACCACCAGCCCAAGTACAAATGCATTCATAATTACTTACAGTTCTTCATTTAACGACTCCTCTTCCTTCTCCCACTTCAGCTCTTCACCGAACTCTTTCTCATCGGGTTCGTGCCCTTTGTTCCAGTTTACAATACCGTACACGGCACAACCGGCCAGACAAACAATTGAAAAAAGGTAGGCCAGATAGATGGCCGGGTCGTCAATTCCAAACATAAGCTTTAGTATTTAATGGTTAATTTTTCAAATAGCTCTCTTCGGGCGTAAGCGGTTCAACACCAACTGCCTTTAACTTGGCCCGTGCATCGGGGATATTGCCGGCATCGACAATCAGAAAGGCATATTTCCCATGATTGATACCGTAGGCATTATCGAAATTGACGGCTGCCGCTGCCAGCTTTTGCAGGATATCGTCCAACCCGCCGGGTCGTTCTTCCATCCGCAACACAATAATTTCACGCAATGTTGCCGAAACCCCTCCGTCCACCAGCGCTTCGCACCCTCTCTCGGGCTGATCCACCACCAGATTCAGGATTCCCCACCCCGAAACGGTATTGTTAATGGTCATCGAACGAATATTGACCGACGCCTCGCGTAAAATGCGGGTAACCCGCTCGAAATGGCCAATCTTATTTTCCAGAAAGATGGATATTTGCCATGTCATCCTCACTGTGATTTAGTGTTGTAACTATTACGATTATCGAATACCCTCACTGCTTTGCCCTCCGATTTCGGGATAGAGCCGGGTTCAACCAGCTTGACTATGGGGCGGATAAGCACCTCATCGCGAATCAGGTGCACAATCTGTTTCTGTAAACGGTCGAGGAAGTTTAGGTCGCCACGGAACCACTCCCGCTTTACCTCTACTTCAACAATCATTTCATCCTGATCGTCGATGGTTTGCAGAATGATACGGTAGTCGTCGCCAATCTCAGGCAATTTCAGCAATACCCCTTCCACCTGCATCGGGAAGATATTGCACCCCTTCACAATAAACATGTCGTCCGAACGGCCCGATATACGGTCGAGCCTGCGGTGGGTACGGCCACAATTGCAGGGGCCGGGAATAATACGGGTCAAATCGCGGGTGCGGTAACGTATCAGCGGCATGGCTTCGCGGTCGAGGGTGGTCATCACCAACTCTCCCACTTCGCCATCGGGAAGCGGCTCCAATGTTTTTGGATCGATAATCTCCACAATGTAAGCATCTTCCCACACATGCAACCCATCCTGTTCGGTACATTCGAAAGCTACGCCGGGGCCATTCATCTCCGAAAGTCCGAAAGAGTTATAGGCTTTTACGCCAAACATCTCCTCGATACGACGGCGTTGCTCTTCGGTATGCGGTTCAGCCCCAATTACAAAAGTATGAAGCCGGGTATCTTTTCGGGGGTCGAGCCCCTCTTCGAGAAACACATCGTACAATCGCCCCAGATAACTGGGAATGGCATGAATGGCTGTTGTGCCAAAATCGCGCATCAGCTTGATTTGACGGGTACTGTTTCCTGCCCCTGCCGGGATGCTTAAACAGCCCAATCGTTCGATACCATACTGAAAACCAAGACCTCCGGTAAAAAGTCCGTAGCCCGATATATTCTGAAAAACATCGCTTTTGCGGATTCCGGCACAATAGAGCGAACGCGCCATCAGATTGGCCCAACTGGCCAAATCGTGACGGCTGTGATACACCACGGTCGGGTTGCCGGTAGTACCGCTCGAGCTGTGCAGCCTCACCACCTCCTCTTTTTCGATGGAGAGAAAGCCCCACGGGAAATGGCCGCGTAAATCTTCTTTGGTGGTAAAAGGCAGTTCACGAATATGGGTAACCAACGAGAGGTCAACACCGCTCCCATTCAGTTTTTGTTTATAATACTCCGACTGTCTGGCCTGCTGAATGGTTTTTTTTAACCTTTCGAGCTGCAACTGCTCTAAATCTCCACGCCGGAGCGTCTCTATTTCGGGTTCCCAGAACATAGCCTTTCAATTAAAAGAAATAGGTCATCACCAAACGAAGGCTATGGTTCACCGCCAGATGGGTGCTGCTGTACAATCCGTCGCCAAAATCGAAAGTCCCTTCACCAAAGTTGGCGCCGGTCATCTCATATTCGGTTACCAGCGAAAATTTGGGGACAGTATAAGCGATAGAAGGGCTTACACGGTACATATTCTGGATATTGGTAGCCGATCCATAGGTGGTGGCCGTCTCCTTGCCAACTGCCCCAAAGGGGTGCAGTGCATCCGATGTGCCAAGGTTTTTCAGGTATCCGACAAAGAGCCCCGGTTTCCACTTCTTCCCGTAAGTAATATTGAAAACAGTGTAGTAAGCGTTGTAATTGGTATAGGTCTCATGACCGGTAGTGGCGTCGTACGAAGCTACTCCATAGCCGCCCAGCATGGTCAGGTGCGACATATTCTGGCCATAATACCCCTTCAACAGCACCATCAGCTTATCTTTGGCATATTTCCCGTAGGCCATGTACGACATGCTTCCCAGCACCTCGTCGGTTTTGTATATTTTCCCGTTACTTCCTGCAGTGGTCACCCGTGGTTTAATCGAACTGTAATCGAGGCCGGCGCCAAGGGTCACACCGTTTTTATTGTATTCGAGGCCGAGAACACTCTCCGGCAACACCGCATCGCGTTTGTAAATATTGGAATTGCCCGATGGGCCCGACGACACGTACTGTTGCTGATAGATTGCAGCCGCATTAAGCGTAAGATGGCCTATCTTATAGTCGAATCGCACCTGCGGACTACGGTTAAACGGGCTAAAGGGACTGCCTGTATTGAGCGATCCGGTTTGCGGAAAGGCACTTCCGCCCCAGAAGGGGTGCCAGGTCTGCCCCACCAGCAACTGCGACTTTTCCCAGTTTAACTGCATATAGGCTTTGCGCAACCGAAGCAGATAAACTTCAGGCTTCCCCGCAAAATCGGCTTCGATACAACCGGTTGTCTTGGCTCCAAACACCTGAGGCCCATTGATATTTACCCCAAACCGGGTTACAATGGACAACAGATTGGCCGAGGTTTGCCGGTTGATATCCTCGCCGTTGGCATCGACACCAATATAGTTGGGATAGAGGTAAAAAAGGTCGTGAAAAGCATTGACCCCCTTGTAGGTATCCAAATAAAAATCGTTGCGTACGAATCCGTAAAACGAAAGCGGGCTCTCCTTTTTGGGCTCCTGGGCCAACGTAACCAATGGCAGTAACAATGCCAGAACTGAAATGTTGAAACGCATGTAAAAATTGTTTTCTCGAAAGTTTGTTGATATTTGCCCCCTTCAACAACCTCCCCAGCGGGAAATTGTACTATCGGGTGCGTAAAAATAGACGGAATAAATTAATTTGATTAAAACAACTTAAAAATAAAACCTTTTGCGCCCTAATTTTTACACATTATAATTAAAATCACGCGAAAACAATCGAATTGGACATTTTATACAATCGAAAGGTATCATGCCGTAAGCTGTAGAGGCGGCAAGCGGCCAAGCGCAAGCTATCTTTCCGAAAAATAAGGAGAGCTCCACTCCCCCAGGGAAGATTAAGGGGCCTCCTCCTAATTCTTTTCTATTCTTATCCTTGCATCGACGGCAGTAATCCGGTCGCCCTTACCCAGCAACGGATTGATATCCATTTCCTTTATCTCGACAGCAAAGCGAAGCATCGACGACAGCCGTACAATAATCTCGGCAAATTTATGATGGTTGACTCCCTCTTTTCCACGGAAACCGCGAATCATTGGGAACGCTTTCAGGTTATGAATCATCGAATGGGCCTCGTCGAAAGTGAGCGGGGCCAACCCCGATGTCACATCTTTCAGCACCTCAACGAAAATGCCACCTATCCCGCACAGGATAATATGGCCAAACTTAGGCTCATATTGGGCACCAAGGAATAGCTCAATTCCTTCCGACTGTTCGGCTATGATCACAGCCGTTGTTTCTTTAATTTGCATCATCCGCTCAAACTCAAGCAACACCGATTCGCTCGAACGTACATTCAGCGATACTCCCCCCACTTCAGTTTTATGGATAGGCCCTACCACCTTCATCACCACCGGGAAACCTATTTTTTTCGCGGCAGATAATGCCTCTTCGCTGCTCGTAACGGTTATCTCCCGCACAAACGGTATCGAAGCGGCATCAAACAGTTCATGTATCTTTTCGGGCAGGAGATATCCGTTTTCGCAACCCTCTATTATCCTTCTGATGCGTGGCACATCGACCCCGTCGAGAAAAATACCCTGATCGGATGGTGCAGGGGTACGGTACACTTTGGTCAGCGCGCGGCCCAGCAACACCTCGTCGGGAAAATTGACATTGCCATGCGACAGGAAATAGGCCAAATCGCGCTTCACATTCATCACCGACGGCAAAATAGGGAATATTGGTTTGGTACATTGTTTCATCTTTCTATCCAGCACCTCGTAAACATCTTTTACCGAAGTGAGCCCCGGACTGCCAAAGATAACGGCCATGCCGTCAATCGCTGCAAAGTCGTTTTCGCAGGCATCGATAATCACCTCCAAATGCTCGGCCGTTCCGGTAGCCAAAAAGTCGATAGGATTTTCGACCGATGAACCGGGGAATAGCCTCCCTTTCAACTGCTCTTTAATGGGAGAATCAGGCAAGTGCGGAATATTCAGCCCCCCCGCCTCCAACGCATCGGTCAGCATCACCGCCGGACCGCCGGCATGGGTAATAATGGCCATATTTTTCCCCTGCATCCGCTTCGACTTAAAGATACCGGCAACCGTTGTCAACTCTTCGCGACCATAGCACCGTACAATACCGGCTTTGCGGAAAAGGGCCTCGACGGCCAAATCGGAACTGGCCATTGCCCCCGTATGCGATGTGGCGGCACGGCTTCCGGCCGACGAACTGCCCGCTTTGATAGCCGCCAACTGAAACCCCTTACGCACCAGCGACGAGGCATGAAGTAAAAACTTGTCGGGATTGACAATCTGCTCCACATAAATCAGCTTCAGCTTCGATTCCGATGGCTGGTCGGAGTGTCGGTTCCAATATTCGAGCACCTCTTCCACCCCAATCTGGGCCGAATTACCCACCGAGAAAACCCTCGAAAAGGTAAGCCCTTTCGGGATAGCCGATTCGATGATAAAGACTGCCGTTGCCCCCGAGCCGGAGACAAAATCGCAACCCGCAGGGTCGAGGTGAGGTATCGGCGTGGTGAAAACACCGGCATAGGCAGGGGTCAGCACCCCAATGCAGTTGGGGCCTATCAGACATCCGCCCGTTTCGTTGATGGTTTGGACAATCTGTTGCTCCAATGCCTTCCCTTCGTCGCCCATCTCGCTGAACCCACCCGAGATAATGATAAAAGCTTTGGTCTGCTTTTGACGGGCCAGTACCTCTACTGCCGCCGGACAGGTAGCCGCAGGGATAGCCAGGATAGCCAAATCGACATGGGGCAGCAATTCGACCGAAGCATAAGTAGTCACCCCCTGCACCGACGGGTCGGTCGGGTTCACCGCGTAAAGCGCCCCTTTGAATTCATGTTCAAGCAGGTTCTTCACTATTTTGCCACCCGGCTTGGTTACATGGTTCGATGCACCAACCACCACAATGCTGCCGGGCGAAAGCAATTTATCGTTTATCATAGTCGTCGATTTGGAAACGTTACCCAAACTTACGAGAATTTAAGCGGAATGCAAATGACAAAAATTGAAGAGAACCGAATAAGATATCTATGGCGTAGAACCACTTTTGTGAAAATTTATGTGAATAGCATTGTTAAATACAAAATTAATTCGGAACTTTAAACTACTTAAACAACAATAACTAATATCAATCTAAATACCGCATCAAAGTGAGGGAAATGGGAAC
>CAYOJD010000014.1:4988-37141 GCA_964404205.1 uncultured Prolixibacteraceae bacterium | reverse complement strand
ACTATCGCAGGTTTTATCTTCATCATCGTAGGTTAGGCCTTCGATTGAGCTGTCGAACTTCGGTTTTATATTAAAAAACCCTGCCTGAGGCACAGCTCAGCAGGCAGGGTTTAGCTTAGTTACGAAGGTTGTTGAGTCTCTTCGGGTCTTGGCCGCGGGTTAAACAGTTTTCCCAGGTCGTCGACAATGGTTTGCGAGCCGGGAACGCCCATTTCGACATGCAGCTTGGCGGTTTTATAGACCAAACGGGCAAAGTCGAAATACTCGGCACCGGCCAGCGTGCGGGTGTCGCGGACCATCTCGGTAACCCGGTTTAGCTCTTTGAAAATGGTGGTGAGCTTGTTGTACAAATTGCCGTCGAGGGCTGCGGCATCAATCAACGCCGTGTTGGGGGCCAGCGAATTGTCGCGCAAGGCATAATCGAAGGCTTTGGCGGCAAAGGGCGAACGGCCATCTTCCAACCGCATTAGCGACTTTTTCTCGTCGTCCGACAGCTTTACCAGAAAAGGCATTTTGCTGACAATAATAGCTATGGCTTCCATAATGGTGCCATAATCTTCTTCGTTGAATTCAATATTTATCAGATTTGTCATCGTGATTTTTTTTATCTGATTTTGAGATGCAAGAAACTTGGTACCGGCACAGGGGCTGTGATATGCCGTAGGGAAGGCAGGGCCAAATGGTCCGGGAAGGCAGGTGTCAGGGGCGTTCGTTCAGCCGGAGGGGCCAACAGAGCGCGGTGGCGCCACAACAACAACTGTCGGGACTGCTTTTGCAGCACCGCCGACAGCTTTTTTTCGTGATATGATACGGATGATTTGCCAGTCATATTCAGAATATGGTTTAGCCGTAAGCAACTACAAGTTACAACAATACCAATGAAAATCAAAAGCGACAGGCCATTATTTTTTGTGTAACGCTATCTCAGAAGGTGGTATGCAGTTTAAACAAAAAGAGCTGCCTTTTGGGGGCAGCTCTTTTGCTATGGGGGAATAATGATTTTTCGAATCAATAGAATTTCGAGCGTTTGTCGACAACATTGGCGCTTTCGCGAATGGCATCGAAAGCCTGCATTGCTACGCGGTAATTGGTTGAAGCGGCAAACCGGCTTTTTTCAGCATCGGTATCGGGAGTGGCTACCTGATCGACAGCTGTAGCCCGGATAACAAATACCCCGCTTGCCCCTTTGATGGGTTTCGAAACCTGACCTACGGTAAGTGCCGAGGCTACACCGGCAACAGCGGGTTCGATACCCAGTCCGGGAATGGAATAAGAGTCGAAGTTGACGCGTTGTGCTTCGCCAACCGATGTGCCCAGCTCTGAAGCAAGCGAGGTTAAATCGGTTTTACCGGCCATTTTAGCGATAAGCTGTTCGGCTTTTTTATCTTTTTTCAGTTCCATTTCGATGGTGGTTTTCACCGAAGCAAAAGGAGCGTTCCCTTTTTCCTGAATTCCGGTCAGCACGGCGACTATAAACTGATCGTCGAGTTCGAAGATTGGAGTGCCTTCGGAGCTGACCACCATTTCGCCAACGTTCGACTGGAAAGCACCACGTACCAACTGACGGCTGTTTTCGAGCCCGGCTACCTGACGGTCGTTTTCGCGAAGGTTAGCCATTTTCTTGTTCAGCCCCTGGGCAACGATAGCGGCATCGAATGCTTTTTTATCCTGATTTTCGGAAGCAAATTTCGATGCTACCGAGTAGGTATTTTGAATGGTACGGCTGCTGGCTTCGATTTTACGTTCGATAACGGCCAACTGTACATTTTTTTCGGTTGCTCCACGTTTGGTTACCTGAATCAGGTGAAGGCCAAACTGGGTGCCTACAATTTGAATATCGTTGATCTGACCCATAAAGGCAGCTTCTTCGAACTGGGGAACCATCATTCCGCGACGGAACCAGCCCAATTCGCCACCATTGGCAGCAGAGCCGTTGTCCTGCGAATATTGACGGGCTACATCGGCAAAGTCGTTGCCCAGAAGGATGATTCTTTTCAGGCTGTCGGCCAGTGCTTGCGCCGGGGCTACCTCCTGCTGGGTTTGTACGCGGATTAGGATATGGCGGGCCTGAACCGAGTCGGGCAAATCCTGAAATTTGTTTACACGGGCCAGTTTCCAGCTTTCGCCTTCTTTGTATGGGCCATATACGGTGCCTTCGGCAGCGTTGAATGCAAATTCAGCGATATCGGGTGCCAGTTCGCTTTTCTTGGCATACGAACCGTTGAATGGGGTGTCGGAATTGGCATTGACAAATGTAGCCGCGTCGGTGGTGGCAGCAAAATCGGCTTTGATTTCGTTGCTCCATTTGATAACCTGGTTTTCGTCGTCCTGCGAAGGGACAATCGGGAAAGAGACATATTCGATATTACGGGTGTCGTCCTGTTTGAAATTGGCCAGGTGGGCATCGTAATAGGCTTTCAAGTCGCTTTCGGAAACGGTTACCGAACTGTCGGAAATGGCCTGATAAGGTTTGCCTACAAACTGGAATGTTACCTGGTTTGAACGGCCGTTGGCATCCATTTTGGCTTCGTCGGTGGTCAGGTAAATCCCTTTGCTCAACAATGTATTGTATTTGGTGAATGAGCTTTCTTCAACAATCTGGTTTTCGATAAAAAGCCAGTAGTTGCGTTCGGGGCCATCGGTGGCGGTTTGCTGATATTTCAGAAACTGGATGATTGCAGAACGGTTGATCGAACCGGTATTGGGGTCGCGGAAGATGCTCTGGATAATGGCGTGAGGGTTTTCGCCCTGAACCATATCGAAAAGTTCGGTTGGGCTAACTGAAATGCCCAGTTGTTTGTATGCATCTTTCATGGCCAGATTGCGCACCATGTTTTCCCATGTCTGTTCGCGGAGTTGGTCGGTCGTATTTTGATCGAGTGAACTAGACCCAGAATTCATTTTGTAGATTTCGGTCAAATCGTCCACTTTCTTCTGGAACTCCTGATAATTTACAATGTTTCCGGCGACCTCGGCAATTTCCATTTGTTTCCCTCTCAGGATTGAACTTCCCGAATTAAATGCATCACCGAGGATAAATGCAGCCAGCGACAATCCGATAACAATAGTGATTGCAATGCCTGCCCGGTTTCTGATAGTCTGTAATGTTGCCATCTAATTATTGGTTATTTATTCTTTATGTTTTATGTTTTAGTTATTTAACTTTAGCTTGCGAATATAGTAATTTTAGGTCACTCCAACTTCATTTTATCGATTTTGAATCAATTTCATCTCAACCAACTCGATTTTTGTTTTTGAACTTCGGAGGATGCGGAATTCGAACCCGCCGATAAAAATTACGCTGTTGTTCTTCGGGAAACTGGAGTGGTGGTAGAGGATGTATCCGGCCAGTGTTTCGTACTCGTCACTTACTTGAAGTTCAAGATTATATTTCTCGTTGATGTCTTCGATAGAGAGGCGTCCCGACAGGATATAATGGTTATTGTTCACCATTTTGTCGGTCAGGTCGTCGGTATCGTGCTCGTCGTTGATTTCGCCAAAAATCTCTTCGAGGATATCTTCGGTGGTGATTAAACCGGCCGTTCCGCCAAACTCGTCCACCACAATGGCCGTACTTTTATGTTCTTTCAGAAGTTTACTCAGCAGTTTGTTGGCTTCCATGGTTTCGGGAACATAAATAACTTTTCGCAAACAACTATTGATGTTTTTGGGCTGGTGAAAAAGATCGGAAGAGTGAACGTAGCCAATTATATTGTCGATATGGTCTTTGTATATCAAAATTTTGGAATAGCCCGTTTCGATAAATTTTTGTTTAACGGTATCAATCTCTTCCGTGATTTCCAATAATTCGATTTCGGGGCGCGGGACCATACAATCCCTGATTTTCACTTTCGAGAAATCGAGCGCATTTTTAAATAACTTGATTTCGGGATCAATCTCATGCAGGTTTTCGCGAGCAGAATGTTGGGGCTCGTTCACCAAATTGTTCAGGTCGATTTTGCCAAAAACCCGCTGCTCCTGTTTCGGTTCGATTTTGGCTTTGAAAACCACTCTAAGGGTTACCCGCGAAATAAGGAGTATCAACTTGGTGATGGGGTAGAAGAGGATATAAAACAGGGCCACCGGCAGCGAAAGCCAGTTTAGGGCAAGATTGGGGTTGATGCGGAAGAGTGCTTTGGGCAAGAATTCGGCTACAATCAGAATAATAATTGTTGAAACCAGCGTTTGTATCAGCAACATCAATGAGTTGCCGGGAATGTAACCGGCGAGCAATATCTCTACCAGTTTTGCAAACGACAAACTGTAAACAACCAGTGCAATGTTATTGCCAACCAGCATGGTGGCGATGTATTGTCCGGGATGCCGGTTGAAGGTATTGATTAACCGTGTATTTAGCCGATTACGGGTTTTGTCGAGTTCGAGGCGCAACTTGTCTGATGAAACGAAAGCTATCTCCATGCCCGAGAAGAAGGCAGAGGCCACTAAAGTGATGATGATAATGGTGATTTCGTTCAACATAATGCCGAAGGTTTATTCGTTGGTTACGTATATATGCCCTTTGGTTTTGACAAATTCCCATTTCGACATTTGGGTGTCGGATTTGAAACCTCCGCTCCCGGTAATGTACTGGTCGCCTTTTTTGATGCTGACAAACTGGTCGGAAAAGATGAGGTCTTCTTTTTCAAGAAAAATAAGTTCTTCTGTTTTGAGCGTATCGCCGGCATTGTTCACCATAACCACGTTACCGGTGGCAATCCATTTGTTTTCGTCGATAAAATTTTTGCCGTGGTTCCCTGTCAGCTCCGATAAAATTGCTCCAGCTTCGTTGTATTTGACCAAACGGAAACCTTCGGGAAAGTCGCGTCGGGGTTTTTTGTCATTGCTGAAATCGAGTAGCTTAGGTGTAGAAAGATGGTAGCGCACAATTCCCGAATCGGTAAAAGAGACTTCGAAATTGGTTGCTTCCAGTGCCGGAACATTATTGTTTTCGAGCAGTCCCGGAGGCAAATCGGTAGCCACTCTCGACTGGCACGAAAAAACAAGCATTGCCGCTATGGAAACCATAACGACAATGCTGTTGGTGTGTGAAAAATATTTTTCGATCTTTTTTTTATTTAAGACGAACGGTAGTCGATTCATTGATCCAACCTCCAACTCTGAATGAATCACCGGCTTTGAGTCCTTCAAAGAAAGCATCCTCTTTTCCGGGGAAGTATTGAGAATAGGTAGAAATTTCTTTATTGGCTTCAGCAGTTACTTCGGGGTCAACCGATTTGGCTTTGATAAACTGGTCGACTGCCAAAACATAAACCATTCGTTGCTGAACGTCTGATTCGCCGATTGATTTTGCTGAAGAGGCATACAATTTTCCAATCATAATATAGGGTTTGCCCCATTCCGGGTTCAAAGCGATAGCCTGACGGGCATAGTTGCGTGATCTTGAGTAATCGCGTTGAGAGAAAAGGACATGGGCCATCTCGTCGCAATAGGTTGCTTTTTCGTACTTGTCGGTCTGCGTATTGATGGCTTGTTCGTAATATTCAATGGCTTTTGGCGTATTGTTGCGTTTCAGGAACAAACGGGCCATCGAGAATGCTGACTCTGCGGTAGGTTCGAGCTGGAACAGTTTCTCGGCTACATCGGCATAAAGTTTGCTTGACGAGCAGTCCTGACGGTTCAACATATAGTTGATACGTTTCAAAGTAGCCAGATCGTTCGGGTTTTTGGCGAACTCCGCTTCGTAAAGCGGAACCAGCACTTCGCAGGTTACAGCACCCGATTCGACGAATGTACGGTTGATCCCGTTTTTAGCTTTTTTAAAGTTATCGTCATCCGGGTTTTTAGCCAGATTGGCTTCGACAACTGAGCTGGTCCTGTCGTAAAACGACATTACTTTATCGGCGGTAAAATCGCCTGTTTTGAAGAGGGTAGAAGTGGCCTGGTTGAGCAGCAACAGAACGGCAGCTTCCGATTTGTCGCCTTGTTCTTTCACCGATGTTTCGAGCCATTCGTAACCGGTTTTGTACAGATCTTTCTTCTGTTGGTCGGTCATTTCGTCGATATGGGCCAGGTTGTGTTTCAGATAAAGTGTTGCCTTACGGCCCAGGTTGAACCCTTTGTTATCGAAATTGGCAATACGGTTGTCGTAAATCTCCATGATTTTTTTCAACAAAGCATCTTTGTCGGCTCCAGTAGCTTTGCTGTATAAATCTTCGTGCATTTTAATCCCCTGAATATAAATATTTTCAGATGATTTTGGGAAGTGTTTGTAAAGTGTTTCCCACGTTTGCAATGCTGATTTGTAGTCGCCCTGGTTGTAGAACTGTTCGTAAATCGAAACATTTTCGATGTATTCCTTTACGCCTGCCTGAATTAGCTGAGCCCTGCTGCGGGTATCGACACCATTGACACTAACGGCAACAGGACCTGTGCTTTCAGCTGCTTTGCCAAAGTCGATCACTTCGCTGCTGTTTCCTTCAATGTTAACTCTTTCTTCCTTGTCGGGGAACGCAAAATTGATCCATTTCGATTTCAAATCGGCATTGATTTCATATTTGCCGTCGAAACTGGTGAAGAAACTAGCGCTTCCCTTGTGGGCTGTAACCGTGACACCCGACGCGGGTTTACCGTCGCGATAAACTGTGCCTTTGATGACTCTTGGTTGAGCCATCGCACCTGCAATTCCCATGGTTAACATGAGAAGCAACATCATCATTTTATTGGAACTGGCTTTCATCTGGTATAATTTTAAGTTTTAATCAAATTTTCTTTTAATAAACCATCTATCGTGAATAAGCACATACATCGTAAACTTGGCATAACGTTCACGGATTAAGTCGTTGCGGGTTGTCCCCAATTGCCCAAGTTCGGCCGAAATATTCAGGGTCGACCTTGAACGAGCGATAGGAAGACTGAGGCCCAATGTAAGCCCATAACCATTAATCTGCTCGTTGTTCAGGGTCAGATACGAATTTTCGTAAAACCCACCCAGTCTGTATTGAACGCGTTCCCAGTAGCTTCTGATAGACAGTGGGTCAGGAATTACCTCCATGCCTGCTGAATAGCGGTTGCTATTGGTCATATACTGTTGAACCTCCCCCAAAAATAATGCCTGATTCCACTTTTGGTGAAAATAATCAGCCCCAAAAGTAATTTTATTTTTGATTGAATAGGAAAAACCTCCGCCATAACTTACAGGAAGCCTTAATCCTTTTTGATCTGATTCGACATGTTGCAATGTGTCGATAACCGGTGATTGGGTACTTGAACCTCTGAAAAGTACCCGTTCTTCGTGAATCACGTAGTTGGACGAGATTTTATTTTTTGGTTCAAATGTGGCCCCCAGCACCAATTTGTGATTTTTTTTTGTTTCAATCTGGTATTGGATACCGGCTGTGATACCTACGTCGTGGATGTTTAAATTATTGTCTTTCAGATAATCGTAAGCATTTGAATCGTAAGGATAGTAAACGTAGGTTGCATCAGAAACCTTTCCGAACAAGAACCAGGTATTGAAACCAATTGACAGATTTTTGCCAAGTAAAAAGGCATTCCCCCAATAAACTTTTGAAAATGATCCGTTCCCCTCAAAGGTTGAAGTGGTCGTTGTCATATCAACTTCGGTATCCGTGCTGTTCCCGTTTGTCATTGATATTCCATATCCTTTTGACGAGAAAGGAAGTAGCCCAAGAGATGTTGCCCACCAACGATTTACTGGTACTGCAAATGTGATATGGTTAAAATTGGCATTATTGCTTCCGTTTTTTGATGTTTCGGTTGAATATGTCGTATGACGGCTGTTGATCCCGAATTCCATCAGAAATGTCATACTATCGATAGCCGTGTATGAAGCCGGGTTAGTTGTATTGATTTGAAAGCCGTTTCGTATCCCAATACCTATACCGCCCATTGCTTCACCACGTCCAAAACTGTTTCCGCTTAAGGTGCCAAAGCCATAGTGAGAGTAAGGGGAACTTGTGCTGTTGCTGTTTCCGCTACTGCTTTGTGCCGAGGTAGTTGGCGGCAATAAAGCGACCATCAGCAAAAGGGATAACAAAAGTCTACTTTTTATATGCATTATAATTGTATTCAAGAATATAGTTTAACCCGATGAGGGTTACTTCGAATTGTGCAAATATGGCGTTTTTTAATTTTCTATCAAAAAAGTTTGAATCTCCACCGGTAATTACTGTGATTATTTTTGGAAAATCTTTTTTCACTGCGTCAATCATGCCATCCAATTCGAAAATGACGCCATTTAAAACACCGGACTGTATGGCTTCTGTGGTGGTTTGTCCTATCAACGGCCATTGGTCGGTTTTGTCGCAAAGCGGAAGTTTTCGGGTAAAATGGTTTAATGCCCTGAAACGCGTCCGGATGCCGGGTGAGATATTGCCTCCCAAAAACCGGCCTTTGGCATCAATAATATCGAGTGTGATGGCCGTGCCGGCATCAATCACTAAAATATCCTGGCCGGGATAAAGAAAAGAGGCACCTGCTGCGGCTGCCAGCCTGTCGAGCCCCAGTGTTTCGGGTGTGCCATAGCCGTTTTCGACAGGAAGCGGAGTTGTATGGTCGAGCTGGACAAAAAAAGGAATTTGCGCAGACAATGTTTGCATTACATCTTCCGCAATACCTGCTACCGAAGAAATAATAGCCTTCCCGACAGGCTCAAACCGGGCTTTTAATTGGGTGATCAACGCTCCCGATAGTTGCTCGGTTTTCTGTTGCCAAACAATCTTTCCGCTGTCGAAAATGGCCAATTTGGCGCTGCTGTTTCCTATGTCGATAACCAGGTTCAATGGGCAGCTGTTTCGATGTTCATACTGATATCAAGTGCTGTGACCGAATGTGTCAATGCTCCGATAGAGATATAATCGACACCTGTGGCCGCCACTTCCCTGATACGTTCGATAGTCATATTGCCCGAGGCTTCAACTTTAGCCCGGCCGTTTATCAGTTTCACACATTCACGCATGGTGGGTGTGGTCATATTGTCGAGCATAATGATGTCGGCACCAGCTTCGAGGGCTTGTTTCACTTCATCGACAGTGGTGGTTTCGACCTCGATCTTGATGGCTGGAGTGATATGCTTTCGTACTTCGGCAACGGCATTGCCAATACCTTCGGCTACTTTAATGTGATTATCCTTGATAAGTACCATGTCGTATAACCCGATTCGGTGGTTGGTGCCGCCTCCAGCCTTTACAGCATATTTATCGAGCAGGCGCAGGCCGGGCACTGTTTTGCGGGTATCGAGTATTTTGGTCCCATATTCTTCGACTGCAGCTACAAAAACCGATGTCATGGTAGCGATGCCACTCATGCGTTGCATGAAGTTGAGTGCCAGTCGTTCGCCCGTTAGCAATGCCCTAAATGAACCTTTCACTTCGACAATAAGAGCTCCTTTTGTAACGCGGTCGCCATCTTTTACAAATGGGTTCCATTCGATAGCCGGGTTCAATGTTTTGAAAACATATTCGGCCACATCGAGTCCGGCAACAACACCATCAGCTTTGGCTGTCATGGTTGCGCGTGTATTCAGGTCGCCGGGTATAATTGAGTTGGTGGTAACATCGCCGCTGCCGATATCTTCATTTAGCGCAAAATCGATGACGGGTTTAATGGTTTCAAAATTGAGTGCAGTCATAGTTTTGATATTCTGACGTTTTCGTATGTTGTTTTGTTCTCTTTCCGTTGAATGATATGATGCAATTGGTCTGGCGATTCTTCCGGGAAATCGGTGCGAATATGACCGCCACGGCTCTCTTCCCGCAGAATGGCCGATTGGGTGATTAATCTGCAAATATCGGTAAGATTTCTGATTTTAAGGAGATTATAATTCCCTTGAATCGCATTGAATTGTTGTTCAATCTCGTTAATCCGCATGAGTGCTTTTTCCATCCCATCTTTGTTTCGGACGATACCTACTTCATTGGTCATCAGTAAGGCCAGTTCGTTTTTAACAGAGAGAAACAGGTTGTCGGTGGGAATGGAGAGATGCACTTGACCGGGTAGTTGGGTTGGCCTGCGGAGTTGGTTGTTGTAACGGGCTTTTTCGACAACCCGTTTGCCGTAGACCAAACATTCGAGCAAAGAATTACTTGCCAGTCGATTAGCCCCCATGACACCTGTTGAGGCTACTTCGCCGCAAGCAAAAAGCCCGGTGATATTGGTCTGCCCCCAAAGATCGGTCCGGATTCCCCCAACCATGTAATGGGCTGCCGGTGCTACCGGAACCAGGTCACGGGTCATATCTATCCGTAACTCTTTCAGGTGGTCCGAAATAGAGTGAAACCTTTCTGAGATAAACTTTCCGTCGAGATGTTTCAGGCTTAGGTAAACTGGGGCATTGGTTTTCTGCATCTGCCTGAAGATGGATGCTGCCACTACATCTCGCGGAGCCAGTTCGGCAAGCGGATGAATTGATTTCATGAAACGTTCCCCGTTTTGATCAACGAGAATTGCTCCCTCGCCGCGCACCGCTTCGCTAATCAGGTAAGCATCGTGGCCGGCAAGCGAAAGTGCGGTTGGGTGAAACTGGATAAACTCCATATCGGCCAGTTTGGCCCCTGCTTGCCAAGCCAACGCAATCCCGTCGCCGGTAGCGGTGTATGGGTTTGTTGAGCGGGTATAAAGCCTCGATAATCCACCGGTGGCCAGTATTGTGGCTTTGGCCAAAATTAACTCGTTGGCATCGGTAAAATAGTTCAAGGTTTGAACACCCATACAAATCTCATCTTCAACTAACAGTTGTATCGCCGACGTGTATTCGAAGGCGGTGATATTAGGGTGACCAGTGATTTTTTTTATCATGAAATTGGTCATCACGCGGCCGGTTGCATCGCCATCGGCATGTAGGATACGACGACGGCTGTGGCCTCCTTCCAATCCAAGAATAATTTTTCCGTTCGGATCGCAATCGAAATGAATACCACTGTCAATCATTTGTTTGACACAATCGACTCCTTCGTTGACCAGAATTTCTACGGCATCGTGATCGCATAGGCCGCGGCCGGCGGTAAGGGTATCATCGAAATGAAGTGCCGGAGCATCGTCACTACCCATCGCGGCAGCCACCCCACCTTGGGCATTGTACGAATTGCTGATGTCGAGCTGCGATTTCGAGATGAGCGCAACTTTACCGTAACCGGCGGCATGCCAGGCGGCAACAAGCCCGGCCAGTCCGCTGCCAATCACAACAAAATCATATTCAAGCTCTCTCATTGAAATTACTGCCTTCCGCATAAATGAGGGACAAAAATAGCATTTCTGCCCGATAAATAGGTTTGCCAGCCTCATTATTGGGACTGAAACTCAAGGGCTGTGTGATGGGAAAATGGCCGCAGTTATACGATAATATATTACTGCGGCTTGAATTTGGGTCAACCGAATGCTTATACTTCGGTGAGTCTGGCATAAACCACCGGCGGTTGCCGGGTTTCGTCGATGCGCGTTTCAATGATATTGGAGTATCTGGCGATAAACTTAAACAGTTTCCCGTAAGGAACAGATTTCTCGCGAAGGATTACCCCAACTTCGGCCAGGTTAGCCCAGCCATCCTCTTTGGCACAATGTTCGATAGCCGCTTCAAGGATTTCGATGATTTCACTGTTTTCCATGTTTTATGAATTTAAACTGTCCTAATTAAAAGTGGTAATACAATAATTACGAAGTGCATAACGCATAAAAAACACGATACTAAGTTACATCAAACTTTCGGAAATTGGGTTTGCGGCGGATTAAAATTTTAGATGTAGGGCGATAAAATTATTATAAGATGGTCATAATAAAACCGCTGCCGTGAATGTTTCTGATTTCCACCGTAGGGTCATCTTTTAGGTACTTTCGCAGTTTGGTGACAAAGACATCCATACTTCGGGTGGTGAAATAATCATCGTCTTTCCATATTCTTTTCAGGGCATATTCGCGTGGAAGCAGTTCGTTGCGGTGCTCACAGAGCAGTTGCAACAACGCGGCCTCTTTGGGGCTCATTTGCTGTAATTGGTTGTCGAGCTCGATAGTCCGCAGCTTTGGGTCGAAAAGATATTTCCCAATGCGGAAGGTTGGGTTGTCTGCGGGAGTATTGCTTCCGCTGCGTTTCAGCAAAGCGGCAATCTTAAAGAGCAATACATCGGCATCGAATGGTTTGACAATATAGTCGTCGGCTCCGATTTTGTACCCGGTAAGTATGTCTTCTTTTAGCGATTTAGCTGTAAGATAGATGATTGGTATTTGCATGTCGATTGAACGAATCTCTCTCCCTATGGTAAATCCGTCGACATTGGGCAGCATCACATCTAGCAGGCAGAGGTGGAATTGATGGTCCCGAAACCGTTCGATGGCGTATTTCCCATCGTCGACCCAGTGGACCGAAAAATTGCTGATTTCGAGATACGATTTCAATACCGCTCCAAAACTGAGATCGTCTTCAACTAAAAAAATTGATTTCTTTTCGCCCATTAATTTTCGGTTGTGAATGGTATGAAAACGGTGAACCGGCTCCCTTTCCCAGGCTCGCTCTGCACCCTGATATCGCCTTTGTTGGCTTCGAGAATGGCTTTTACATAGCTAAGGCCAAGGCCGAATCCTTTGACATTGTGGATGTTTCCGCTGGTTTGCCGGTAGAATTTTTCGAATATCTTGCCAATGACTGCTTTGGTCATCCCGATGCCCTTGTCTTCAACAATAACTGACAATCCCTCCGAATCATTCAAGGTTTTTACTTTGATTTCGGGTTTGTGAGGCGAATATTTGTTGGCATTGTCGAGCAAGTTGTAAATCAGATTGGTAAAGTGTGTCGGATCGGTGTTGATAACCGATTTTTCGGCATCGAGTTGCGTGGCGATTTGACCGCCACGTTTTTCTACCTGTAGCGAAATGCTTTCGATGGCATCTTCAATCAACGTGTGGGCATCCACTTCATGAAGCCTGAAATCGAACTCTTTACGGTCGAGCCGTGCAATTTGCAGAATCCGTTCCACTTGCTCATTCATTCGTTTATTCTCTTTTTTGATCATCCCTGTAAAAAAGCGCACTTTTTCGCTGTCGCCAATAACACGCTCATTTATAATTGAATCGGCAGCCACGGAAATAGTGGCAATCGGCGTCTTGAACTCGTGAGTCATGTTGTTAATGAAATCGGATTTGATCTCGGATATCTTTTTTTGCCGAAGAATAAAGGTGATACTTAAAATAAATGTAATCAGAATTACCAGCGTGAAAATGACTGATAGTCCCAATAAAAGGGTTGTTGTTTTCCCGATAAAAACATCTCTGTCGGGAAGATAGACGGCCAGTTCCAGGTTTTTTCTGAAAATATCGTTCGGATAAAGCGTGGTTTTATACCAGTTGTGTACATGTTGCCCTGCATCCTGAAGGTTGCTGGTGACAATGCTGTCGCGGGCCATGATGGCATATTTAAAATCGATCGGGATGTTTTTATCGTCGAGTTCCGAACGGATATTTTTGTTGAGTTGCTCGGTATCGATGTTTTTGCCAATTTCCCAATCGTTGAATTCGAAAACCATTTTTTGAGCAAAAATCTCTAGCTGCTCTGCCTTTTCGCCAATGCGGACCTCGATGTGGTTTGTCGTTTCGGTCAACGAATCGTTGCTATCGTGGGTGGCCGATTGTGAAGCAATAACTTTCAGTCTTCCAAGATTATGTGTTAACGTTGTATCGTCTCTGCGAAGCAACGGGCGCCTGATAGGCCGTTTGGGATTGCTGAACACTCTTATTTCACGTTTGTTGGAGCTATCGCGTTGAATAACAACATCGATATCCTGTGGTACAGGTGGTGGGGGCGGTGCAGTATGCCAATCAAAAGAATCGGCATTTTGTGAAAATTGTTGGATAAGTTTGAAATTGTGGTTGTTTTCGAGTTTGATTGCGGCTTTGGTTATCGCATCGTTCACCGATCTGTCGAATAATTCATTACGGACTTTTACTGAATTGTTGAACCAATAGAACTGTACTGCTACAATGCCAAGCAGTGCCACTCCCATTAAGATAACCAATCCTGTAATTAAGCGTTTGTTCATGCACCAAAAATAACGAATAAAATAGTCAACTGCTGAACTTTAACTTTTCCTTAACTCTTTTTTGCTTAGCGTTAACTGTAAACCGGACAAGGTTGCTTTACCTTTGATTAGAAATTGATGAACAATTCATTTATAAATAAAATTTACAGTTATGAAAGGTAAAATTGCATTGGTTGCAGCTTCGTTTGCCCTCGTGATGGGCGCTTCATCATTCACATTTGGCCCGGTTGATGATGTGATCTTCAATGACGACCAACCTCAGAAAAAAGAGAAAACGGTAAAAGTGATTGTCCACAGTGATGGAAAAACGGCCAAAATTGACACAACTTTCATTGATGTTGACGACAAACTGGTTCACACTAAAGTCGATTCAATGTTGAAAGAGATGAAAGTGACAGTTTTTGATAACGGCGATGGTGATGTTTTGATTTGGAACGAAAAAGGCGACCCGAACGGAAAGTTTGAGCATTTTAACTTTTTTGCTGATAGTTTGGCATTCAAGGCATTTGACAGCGATACCACCGGGATGATGATGAAACACAGGGTTCTGCGCCATGGCGATGGCCCAAGACGAATGGTTTTTATTCAGGACAATAATGGAAACCACATGATTGTTCCTCCGGTTCCTCCGGTACCTCCGATTGCCGGAACACCGCATACCATAATGCTTCACCGCCAGGGCGATCCGTTTGCTTTCGATCCCAAAGACAAGAATATTATTTCGTATAAACGGAAAGATATGGGCAAGGATTTGGAGAAAATTACCATCGTTCGGAAAAAGGTAAAGAATATCGAAGATAACAGAGAGGTTGAAGTTGTTGTGACAGAATAATCAGTTAATGACAAAGAATAAACAAAGAGATAAATCAACAAAAAAGCCGCCCCGAATTTGGAGCGGCTTTTTTTGTTGATATTGAAAACCGGATTATGCCGGCATTTCGGGCAGCGACCATGGTGCACGATAGTTGTGCTTGATAAGCTGGGCAGCAAATTCTGATGCCAGAACCGGGTCTGTCCAGTCTTTTTTGAATGTTGGGTGGCCGTCGTGGATTTCGAAACCATCTTTGACAACGATTCTGATTTTTTCGTCAGCATTGATATTGGTGAACTTCATGTTCGGGCCATCCCATAACAACTCTTTGTTGAGGGTTTGCAAACGAACAGCCAATACACCCATTACCACCATTTCGTTGAATGGACCGGCTTCGTGGAATGCCGAAGCAGTTTCGACACGGCTTTCGGGGCTTTCTTTACATGCGCGGATCCAGTCTTGTTCGTGACCTCCCTGAGTTGCTTTTTCGATGCGTCGACGGAATTTCGGAGCTTCGGGTTTACGGCCTGAGAGCAACCATGGGTTAACGCCATAGCAACCACAAATCAATGTATCTTTTGTTCCGTGGAAGATAACACCGCCACCTTGATCATTCATGTTTTTGCCAGCTGGCCAGCCTTTGGGTTTCATTGGCTGTATCCCGCCATCGTACCAGATAACTTCAAGTTCTTTCAGCGGAGCACCGGCCTTCATGCCTTTCCATGCACGTTTGGGTTTACGCTCGGGGAAGGTAAGTTTAACCATTTGGGCATTTGGGGCACAGTCGTTCAGCAGAAGGGTTGAGCTACCCTGAGCTTTGGTCGGATATCCCAGTTCGAGACCTACGAATACCGGGTGCAGGATGTGGCAAGCCATATCGCCAAGGGCACCTGTTCCGAAATCCCACCAGCCACGCCAGTTCCACGGAGTGTAAAGCGGGTGGAAAGGACGCATCGGAGCCGGGCCAATAAAGAGGTCCCAATCCAGTGTTTCGGGAACCCATTGTCCGGGTTCCGGACGGTTCAAACCTTGTGGCCAGATTGGACGGTCGGTAAAGGCTTCAACTTTAGTTACTTCGCCAATTTCGCCATTGGCCAGCCATTCGCAAACCAGGTTAACACCTTCGCCCGACGAACCCTGGTTACCCATTTGTGTCGCTACTTTATACTTGTCGGCCAGTTTGGTCAAAAGGCGCGATTCGTAAACGGTATGGGTCAATGGTTTTTGGGTGTAAACATGTTTGCCCATCGTAATGGCGTGGGCAGTTGTGATGGCATGGGTATGGTCGGCAGTGGCAATAACAACTGCATCGATATCTTTGCCCATTTCATCGTACATTTTTCGCCAGTCTTTGTATTTCTGGGCTTTAGGGTAATGGTCGAAAACCGGCTGGCTATATTTCCAGTCGACGTCGCAAAGGCCAACAATGTTTTCGGTTTCCATGTTTTTCAGGTTAGCGAAACCCATACCGCCGATACCTACACCGGCAATATTCAGTTTGTCGCTCGGGGCTTTGTGGCCTAATCCGGCAATAGTGTTGGAAGGGACGATGGAGAAACCTGCTGCTGCAACAGCCGAAGTTCCCAAAAATCCACGTCTGGTGATTTTGTTAGTCTCTTTCATGATAATGAAAAAAGTTTATTAGTTAAAAAGTTTGAAATTGATGGCTAAAGATATTCTTTCTTATTTATTCTGACAACAATATTTATGATCAAAAGAAACAGTTTATACTGATTCTTAATCGCGAAAAAGAGTGTGGGTTTTAACTTAGCGGCCCCCAATCAGGTATTTTTTTAGGGGCGTAATGATGCAATGATTTGTCTTTCTGAACCATTTTTGATCCGTTTTAGCGGTTATGCTTTTGGGGGCGTACCTTATTATGGTAACGCAGATCTCCCGTTGATTCTTTATTTGGTCGGCATTGAATAAAGTAAAATCAGGAAATACTAATAAAAAAGGCTATTCCGAAGGGGTTTTTACGGAATAGCCTTTGTGTCATCAATCTTATTTTACCTAAAATACAGATCGACCTTTGTAGACTCTTGAATTTTGTTTGGGAACTAGTTCTCCCAAATAACTAACCCTGCCACCACGATTGCTCCGGACTTCAGCCGTTGATTGCAAACCGGTATTATTGGTCCGGATAAGAACATCGTATATGCCGATGGCTGACATGACATTGATTTTGATGGTATATCCCGATTTGGGATCTTTGGTCAATTTATAGGTTGAAACTGTTCCGTCGATAGTGATACCGCCAACCCCGTTATTCCCCATACCAGAATTCGATCCTAACTGGATGAACGCTTTCTCCCCTTCGACTGCTACAAAATTGATGCTGGAACTCACATTGACAGTCGAACCATATTTCCCCTGAAGGCGATTGGCTTCGAGTACCCAGTTGCGGTTGGCTACGGCGCTGTCAAGTAATGTGGAAAGCACCTTTTCCTGAAGTTCAGCCTGAGCCTTGCGTTCAGCTTTTCTTTGCTTTCTTTCGTCTGACTTTGATTGAGCTGAAAGTGATGCTGAATTAATGACCAGTATCACAGTTAACGATAAAATTATTAGACGCCTCATGCTTTTTGTAAATTGAATTAAACCTTGATTTTGCTTTCAACAATATTTCAATTGAGTTGCAAGATATTTTCATTTAAACGTATTGCCTGTCAAAAAGTTGATTTTTTTAGAGTTTTTATCAAATAACAAAAGGCACCAATTGGTGCCTTTTGAATCTTACGCTTCCGGATACTAATCCTATTTGAAAAAATTATCCGCTATTTAACAGCCCCCTCTTTAATGGCCTGTAGCATGTCGGGGTAAACTACATTTCCGTTATTCCGGTTGAAGATGGCCATTCCGTTATTCCCTGTTGCACCATTATCCCAGATAAACGGTACAATGCCATTGGCAACCGCCGTGGCTGTAACGGTTTTCAGGTAATAATTACGCGATTCAATATGTTTGGTTAGCGCCTCGCCGGTGAGGTTTGAACGCCTGGTTGCACCATATTCGCCCAGGATAACCGGAATATTTTTGTCGATAAATTTGGTTTTCACTTTCTTGAACTGGTTGATTAGGTAATCCTCCTGACCCCAGGTTGAAACATCGGTATAGCCGGCACCCCATTGGGTTTTGTAACCGCTATCTTCCTGACCTGCAAAATCCCACGGGTCGTAATAGTGAACTTCGACTATCAACCGATCCGGCACTTTGTCTATTGGCATCGTCATGAAATTTACACCATGATCGATGTTGGTATTATAGGTTTGCACAATCAGGTTACGATAACCATTTTTCCCACCGGTTGACCGAACCGTATTGACAAATGTTTGGTTGAATGACTGTTGTACAGTGATGTGTTCGGTCGTAGGCGTTCCATAGTCGGCATGGACTTCATTGGTGCCGGCAAAGAGCAGGTGCTCGTCGTAGTCGCGGAAGTTAACGGCAATCTGTTCCCAGAAAATACGTTGTTTATTGTTGACTATCTCTTGTTTCGCGTAAAACGGATTGTTTTCGAGCCAGCCGCCATCCCAGTGGATATTGATAATGACATACATATCGTTAGCGTAGCAGTAATCGACTACCTCTTTTACGCGGTTTAGCCACGATTCTTTGATTTGTAATGTTGCCTCGTTGGCCACATAGCTGTTCCAGGCACATGGGATCCGGATTGCATTAAAGCCGGCGTTTTTTACCGAAGTAATGAATTGTTGGGTCGTAGCTGGATTGCCCCATGCGGTTTCGCTGGAGGGCGCTTCAAGCGAGTTGCCTAAGTTCCAGCCTAATTTCATTTTGGACACCAATGTTTTAGCATCGCTTGGTACACCTGTTATATCGTCGGCAATGGTAAGCGATAAACCGGTTTGGCTTACACTGACCGTTTTGGAGGCACCACCTGTGGTAAATGTAATGGTGCCATTGCGCTTAAAAATCGATTTGTTTGGGGCAATGGTAAAACTTTCCGACTTGTTGGACAGCGACTTGGCCGCATTTTTGGTAATCCAGCTGTCGTTGACGGTTACCGTATAGTTCCCGGAGGTCAGGAAACTGACTGTGATTTCACCTCCGGCTTGTGCGAGATTGTATTCACTGACAGCGATGTTAAGCGAGTCGCCGGCAGCCTGAATGACATTAAAATTCTTTGATAACGAACCAGCCGTTACCGTTACACTGGCAGAACGTTGCTCTAAGGCATTATTTTTTGCGATGGAAAGGCTTATATTGGCATTTCCATTTCCCGAAGCAGGATTTACGGTACACCACGGCTGCGAAGTCGCGATAACCCAGTCGGTGTTCGAAACAATCCTGAATGAGGAACTTGATGAATTTCCGGCAAAACTAAGATCGCCAGCGGTCGACAGGGATAACTCTGGCACCAGTTCCGGTGCCGATTTGCTGCACGAGGCCATGAAAAGGGTTAGCATCAGCACGGCTAACCAAGAAGTGAGTTGTTTTGTTATTTTCATCATCGTTCAAGATTTTCGTTTGTTAGATAGTTTGCTCTGTTTGGTTCCATATAATATTCAGTGTGCAAAAATAGATGGACCCAAATAAATGTAAATGCCACTTTTGTATCCGATTCAAGCATATTTTGTCTAATCATCGGGTTAAATTGACCACCTGTTGACAATAGGGAAGCACCAGCTTTATTTTGTTCTTTAAATTGTACTCCGGTACATAACGGTTGGATTTCTCATCCGATTGCTTTATTTTTATTGCATAATCGCTTGTGTTTAATGAAGATTTTACGTTGGCAGTTATCATCGAATCAATTGAATCTTACCCGTAAATGAAAAAAATAATCTTATTCGCGTGCATCTTGATGTTAGGCTTTACTGTACATTCACAAACCAATGGAGCCTTCGAAAAACTAAAGGAGTTAGGAATTTCGGAACATTTGTTCTTAATGAATACCTGGGAGGCAATATCCGATTTTGCCTATGAGACTAAAACAACAATAAACACCTCGACTGAGGAGAGCATATTTAGTAAAACGGTCGAAATTGCACGCTATAACCCATCGGCTCCCGATGGCAAGGAGTGGGTATTGGTATCGGTCAACGATCGCAGTCCCGATTATCTGTCTCAAAGTGAATTCGACAAAGCCAAAAAGGGATCTAAAGAGGGGAGAAGTGCAAAAATTGATCCGGCTTCGTGGACGCTGACCGAAGAGGATGGTTATTGGATATTTGGATTTAAATACATGAAATCGACCCTGCCCAAACAATCGATAATTCTCGAAGATTGTTATGGTAAGGCTTATATAAGCAAAACGGACAACCATTTGAACAAAATTGTTTTTCAGAGTAACGAACCGTTGAAAATGGGAGGTGTTAAAATAATCAGTCTTAAGAAGGAAATTGCTTATCAGTATTTGGATAATAGCTGTGTGATTAAAGATGAAAATGTTCGTGTAATCCAAAAATATATGGGAAAAGAGAGTGTATCCGATTTGGCCCGCGTTTATACCAATTATCGAAAAAATAAATAGGGGAATGATGTGGATTCAGCTATTGCCTTTCGTTTCTGCCGCAATAGACTTCCCTACAATCTAATGGATTATAAGTATCGATTTAGAATTTGAACCATCTGTTCAGTTTCGGTCGTTTTTATCGATATAAATAGAACTGCATTTTGTAACTTTTCACCCTTAATCGGTACCAATTGTTAAACGCTTAATCAACATGATGTTTTTTGAACAGGCTTTTGAAGGTAAAAATGAAATAAGCCGCTGGATAGCAATGATATTGCTTGTTGTATTGTTTACCCAGATTGTTGGAGCCATTCCGGTTGTTGTAATTATTGCCATAGCGATGGCCACCAACCCTGATATCGAACCCAACCTTGAAAACCCGATGGACCTTTCGGTATACGGTATTTCGCAAATCGAGGCACTGGCATTGATAATTATCCCCTTTGCGATGGGGGCTGTCGCTTTATATCTGTTTCATCACCCAATTCACAAACGCCGTCCGTTGACGATGTTAACCGCAAGCCCACGTTTCAGGTGGAAGAGATTTTTTTGGGGAGGCGGTATATGGCTTGCAATGATGGTCGTAACATCGGTGCTCTCAGTAGTTGCCGGCTATCAGGATGTGGAATTGCATTTCAACCCTACTGTTTTAGTCGGTTTATTACTGGTTTCGTTGTTGTTACTCCCGCTTCAAACTGGCTTCGAAGAGTTTTTTTTCAGGGGATATCTGATGCAGGGAATTGGGATACTGGCCCGCAACCGTTGGGCACCTCTTTTAATTACCTCGTTGATTTTTGGGTTAATGCATTACTTCAATCCCGAAGTGAGCGAATATGGGGCAGCGGTGATGTTGCCTCAGTATATTTGGTTTGGCCTTTTCTTTGGTATATGTACGTTGATGGACGAAGGGATCGAACTGGCGTGGGGAGCTCATGCCGTTAACAATATTTTCCTCTCGGTTTTCTTTACTCAAGATTCGAGTGCGCTACAGACACCGGCACTATTTACCATCTCTGAAACCAATCCATTGGTCGATTTTGCCGGATTAGTTGTAATGTCAATTCTTTTTATTGGGCTGGCTGCGCGACATTTCGACTGGCCCGGGTGGAGATTCCTTTTCAGCAGGATTACGCCTCCTCCAACCGATGAAGAAGGGCTAACCGGGTTTGAGGAAGAAGAGGATTATCAATTTGACAATCAAATAGAAAAATATAGCTAACACATCAAAAATAAAATGGAATTATTTTCAGCAAAAGAGGTTTCAAAAACCTATGCCAACCATCAGGCACTTTCCGGCGTTTCTATCTCGGTCAATCAGGGACAGGTATTCGGATTGCTTGGGCCCAATGGTGCCGGAAAAACGACCTTAATCCGTATCATCAACCAAATTACAGCACCCGATTCGGGTCAAATTTTCTTCGATGGCCGGCCAATGAAAGCCGATGATATTTATCAGATTGGCTATTTGCCCGAAGAACGCGGTCTGTATAAAAAGATGAAGGTGGGCGAACAGGCCATCTATCTGGCCCAATTAAAAGGATTGTCGCGCCGCGACGCTTTGCGGGAATTGAAAATCTGGTTCGAAAAATTTGAGATCATTAACTGGTGGGATAAAAAAGTGATGGAACTTTCGAAGGGGATGCAACAGAAAGTTCAGTTTATCTGCACCGTGTTGCACCGCCCAAAGTTGCTCATTTTCGATGAACCATTCAGTGGCTTCGACCCTATCAATGCAGAACTGCTCAAACAAGAGATTCTTCAGCTTAAAAAAGAGGGGGCAACCATCATTTTTTCGACCCACAACATGGAGTCGGTTGAGCAGTTGTGCGACCATATTGCATTGATTAACAATTCGAAAAAGATACTCGACGGACCAACGCAGCAGATTCGCGAAACTTATAAATCGAATATTTTCGATATCAGTTATAATGGCGATTTTGGCCGGCTCGACCATGCGTTGACAGGTAAATACAGGATTTTGTCGCACGATGAAGCTGGTAAAAACAACAATCTTCAAATTCAATTCCTCAATGGTAACAATTCGAACCAGATGCTTAAAGACTTGATTGAGCACGTCGAGATTGTTTCGTTTAACGAGGTGATACCCAGTATGAACGAAGTGTTTATCAAGGTTGTAAAGCAAAATTCATAAACAAAACGAGGGATTTATTGATTAAAGTTCTACGGATTAATGTATTAACAACAAAATATTATGAGTAAAATTGGATTAATCTTACAGCGGGAGTATTCTACAAGGGTAAAGAAAAAATCGTTTATTGTATTGACGATATTGATGCCATTGCTGATGGCCGCCGTTATCCTTCTTCCGGCTTATTTTGCAGCACTCGACGATAAAGAGGAGCGTACCATTGCCGTTTACGATGGATCTTCGGTAATTCTTGGACAACTGGAAAGCAACGAATACACTAAATTCAAATATATTCCGGCCGAGGAGTATGAAAAAGTGAAGAGCGACATTAAATCATCTGGCTATTATGCCCTGTTGGTTGTACAACCCAATTTCCTGACAACCAATACGGTTCAGATAATCTCGGAAAGCAATGTGCCTTTTGATTTGAAAAATCAGATTCGCTACCGTATTAAAGATGTGGTCGAAAAAGAGAAGATGGCACAGGTAATAACCGAAACTGCAATTCCCGATTTAGAGCAGCGAATCAAAGCTACTAAAACCAATATTGAGGTGAATACCATCAAAGTAGGCGAGGGGGGAGCCCAATCCAAAAGCTCTACCGAAATTGGTATGGCTTTAGGTTACATTTTCGGTTTTATCATCTACATGTTCATTTTTATTTACGGATCGATGGTAATGCAGGGTGTTATGGAAGAAAAGCAAAGCCGTATTGTCGAGGTCATTATTTCGAGTGTAAAACCGTTCGAACTAATGATGGGGAAAATTCTGGGTATTGCTTTGGTTGGGTTAACGCAAATTGCCATCTGGGTTGTGTTTATCGCGTTTATCCTTACAACAGCGCGTGGGTTAATTCCCGGAGCTTCGGCGCCGCAACAGGCACAGGATTTACTGTCACAGTCGCAGGTAGCAGTTGCCCAACCTGAGGTTCAGGCGCAGATGAGCCAGATGCAGGAGATCTTTTCGATGATTGATACCATTAATTTTCCGTTACTGATAGGTTGTTTTATCTTCTTCTTTATCGGCGGATATTTGCTGTACAGTTCAATGTTTGCCTCAGTCGGTTCGGCTATCGATGCACAGGAAGATGCCCAGCAATTTATGATGCCGATTACATTGCCCATCATCCTGTCAATTATGGTGATGATGAGCGCCATCAAAAATCCCGAAGGTCCTGTTGCTTTTTGGTTCAGTATTATCCCATTCACTTCGCCCATTGTGATGATGGCCCGGATACCTTTTGGCGTACCGGCATGGGAATTGATTCTGTCGATGGTCCTGCTTATCCTTACCTTTATTGGAATGGTTTGGGTGGCCGGTAAAATATATCGTACCGGAATTCTGATGTATGGAAAAAAACCAACATGGAAAGAGTTGGGCAAATGGCTTACATACAGGTCGTAATATATTTAAGTCGATATATAACGGCGGATTCGGAAACGGTTCCGCCGTTTTTTTATCTTATTTTTGTTCCCAATCTAAATTACCCGTAATGAGCCCGAAAGCTGTAATCGATTTAGGTACCAATACCTGTAACCTGTTGATAGCAAAACCCGATGGGAGAGGCGATTTTATTACGCTGCTCGATAACAAGTTCCCGGTAAAAATGGGCCGTGGTGGCATTCACAAAAAAATGCTGCTTCCCGATGCCGTTGAACGCGGAATCATGGCTTTCGAGAATCATGCCAAATCAATTAAAAACTTTGGAGTAGAGGAGGTTCGGATTGTGGCTACATCGGCTATTCGGGGGGCGACAAACCGGGAACTTTTTATTGCTGAAATCAAAAATCGGTTTGGTTGGGAAATTGAGGTAATCGACGGGAAACGTGAAGCTGAACTAATTTTTATAGGGGCAACCCGAATGTTACCGTCTGTTGATGGGAAATATCTGATTGTTGATATTGGTGGCGGCAGTAACGAATTTATTTTAGCTGAACACAACAAACCAATTTGGAAAAAAAGTTTCAACATGGGTGTGGCACGCACACTCGAACATTTTCATGTAGCCGATCCGCCATCTACCGATGATATTTGCCAGATAGAAGCGTGGTACGACACGATGCTTACTGAATTATTTGAGATATGCCGGTTTCACTGTCCCAAAGTGATAGTCGGTTGTTCAGGTGCTTTCGATACGTTTATGGACATTTGGGAAAAGAGAGAGCCCGATGCAACCATCCGAACCCCATCCTATTTCCCGATGGTGGTATTAAGTGATATTCAGGAGAAGCTGATTGGGTGCGATGCTGCCGCCCGAAGCCGTATTCCGGGTATGGATCGAAATCGTGTCGAAATGGTAGTGATTGCAGCTATTTTTACTCGTTATATCATCCAAAGACTGGAGATTGAACAGGTAATTCACACCCACTTTGCATTAAAAGAGGGCTTAATGTCAGAATGGCTTTCAATAAAATAGCTAAAAAAGCCTCCGGATCTCTCCGGAAGCTTTTCTGAAGCATAGGTGTTTTTTGACGTTAAAAATCGCCGCCACCCATGCCTTCGCCCTCACCGCCCTGATTCATGTCCGAACCTTCGCGAGGTGCTTTGTTCTTGAAATTATTGATTTTATATGATAGTGTGAGTTGCACCACCTGCGATTCGCGTTTGTTGGTGAAAACGTTTTCAAAATTAGTACCGTATGAACTGCCTTTAAACCTCATCGTTCCAAAAAGATCTTGTACTTGCAGAGTAGCCGTCAGTTTCTGTTTGAAAAAATCCTGACGCAATGAAGCATTTGAGAAAAGCATCGATTCGCGGCGACCTTGTGCCGAAACCGATGGGCCGCGATAAACCCCGGTTAATTGTACTCGGGTATATTTGGCCAATTTTAAATCGAAATTTAATCGTGCATCGAAGTTATTGCTTTTCTGATCAACACTTTCGCCATTGATTTCACCGTTAAGCCAGTATCGGTAATATGTTCCGCTGGCAATAATTCTGAAGCCCGGTTTAACTTCCATATTGGCCAGCAGTTCAGCACCCAGCGAATTATCATTGTTGAGGTTTTCCATTGTATGGTACATTATTCCATCATCGCCGAGTGTTTGTACGCGGGTCATCAAATCCTGCGTATTGCGGTAATATCCTTCGAGCGAAACAAACGAGCGGTCGATACGCTTCAACAAGGTGAGTTCGTATGAGCTGGTGTATTCGGGCCCAAGCCTTGGGTTCCCAATCCGGATATTATATTGGTCCATATACGATGGGAAAGGTTCAAGGCTCCATCCGTTCGGACGGTTTAACCGGCGGCTGTAACTGGTCTGTAGTTCGAAATCCTTGCCAAATTTCTGCGACAGATGGATGGTCGGAAACCAGTCGAAGCGTTCCAGTTTGTAGTCATTTGTCGCTTTAGCACTGCTAATATTGCGGTTGGTATATTCACCTCTGATTCCCAATTGGTAGGAGAAGTTATTTTTGGCATGCGAAAATGTTCCGTAAAAGGCGTGTATGTCGCGCATAAAGTCGAAAGAACTGCTGAAATTGGGGTTATTCACCCAATCGTCCTGCCCATAATCATACTCATCGAAGACAAAACTTTCGTTGGTCCTTTCCATTCGCACCTGATAGCCAGCTTCCAGTCTGTCGTTTTCGTTCAGGGGCAATGTGTAATCTACTTTCAACCGGTATTCGTTTCCATCGCCTGCTTCAACCGAACGGTTTTTGGGTGGTTGGTTATCGATGGGGTTCCACGACGAATCGGATGGGTAATAAATCATATTTTCACTGTCCGAACTTTTATCGCCCGAGAAATAGAGCAATGCCTGAATTTCGTGGCCTGGCTTGGCAAAACGTTGCATAAAATTGATGTCCGTGCTCCAGTAATCGCCTGAGCGCGAAGAACTGTTGTCCTGATATTCGTATGTTTTAATGTTGTCAATACTGTTGTATTGAATCTGTTTTCCGGTGTTGGCATTGCCAAAATCGCGTTTGCCGAAGGTGCCGTTAATTCCAAGCGAACTTTTTTTGCTGAAATTATACTCGATACCGCCCTTTAAACTATTGCCTCCGTGGTTCATGCTGCCGTTTCCAGTGGTTTCGCGGGTCGTAATGGTATCGCCACTGGTAATCTTCTGAATCGACTCCCGTGTGCCATCGAAGTTCATATCCGAAAAATTGCCGCCCAGCATCAGGTTCCATTTACCTGTGCGGTAGTTAAAGGTTGCATCGCCGCGATATTTGTCGTTGACACCCGCTGTGAGGTTAAGCAATCCGCTAAACGAATCTTTGAGTGTCTTTTTCAACACGACATTGATGATACCTGTTGTCCCGTCGGGATCATATTTGGCCGATGGATTGGTGATAATTTCAATGTTTTCAATATTGACGGCCGGAATCTGGCGCAGTGCATCGCTTCCTTTCAACACACTCGGTTTGCCGTCGATTAGTACGGTAAACTCCGAACTTCCGCGTAGCGTAATGTTTCCTTCGAAGTCGGTTTGTACCGATGGTGTATTTTCCAGTACTTCTATGGCTGTTCCTCCGGTAGCGGTGATATCCTGACTCACATTTACCACGCGGCGGTCGATTTTAAATTCCACGCGCGCCTTGTCAGCCACTACTGCCACTTCGCCTAACTCTGTATCTGAAGATTTCAGTTCAATTCTGCCCAGATCGATACTTGGCTTATCGGCTGTAATCACAATGTTTTCGATAGTTTTTTTCTCGAACCCGATAAAGTTGGCACTTACATAATATTTGCCCGGTTTGAGGTTCTTGATTTCGAATGTGCCATTGGCCGACGACATTACCCCACCAGCTACCGAATTATCGGTTACCGAGTAAACGGCTATATTGGCGTACTCGAGCGGGGCCTGGCTCGTTTTTTCGATAATAACTCCTTTGATGGCTGGATTTTTCCCTGCCGGAGATGTGTTTCCCGGTGCAGTTCGTTCGCCCGGAAGAACAGGCGATGGGGTTTGTGCTGAACTAATTTTCAGAACAGCCATAATAATGAGTAAAAAAAATGCTCTTTTCATGTCGTATATTAAGTTTTTCAATTATCAGACCTTGTTTAGTACGTTCGGTTTAACAGAGATGATGTTAATGTATTGTTAATTTTATTGAAGTTGTTGTAGATGAGATGTATAATCATGTTTGAAATCTCTGTGTCCAGGCCAATTTTCTCTTTCTGCCTTTCGTGAAAGACAAAATCGGAACATCAAAAGAGTGTCCGAATGTTATCTGAAAATCTTTTTTTGGAAAAACCAGCAGCCGGAGCGATAGCTTTTTAAACTGCTATGGCCTGATTGTAATTATTTCGGAGGGAATGCTTTCGTTATTCCCTCTGTCGAGAGCTGTAACCGAATAATAAAATTTCTTTGATTTGCGGCCATTTTGTTCCTTGAAGAAAAGTTTGTTCGAACCTGTAATGTCAATCAAAACCGAAGGATCACATTTCTTTACCTTGCTTTTTTTCGACGAACCGTAAATGGCAAAGAATCGGGCTTGTTCCATCGGTTTTGCCTTTTCATTTTTCTGCCAGGTCAGTAACTGGCCGCCTTCGGTGTTTTGCAGCCGGAGGTGTTGGGGCATTTCTGGCGGGGTGTTATCAATCCACGGCATGGTTGGGATTATAGCCTGATATTGATAGCCATTGAGTTGCATCTTCTCCCGCAACCCATTCAGGTTACGTTTGAAATGGACGGAACTGTACCATGCGCTTCCCGATAGTTTGGGGTTAGCCCTGACAATCTGAATTTGCTTTATCAATTCGTCCGGTTCGCGCCATGCAGCCGACTTACTTGCCTGATCGAGCTTGTAAAGCGCATGGCCGATATACATGGCCCGCTGGTAAGTATGATTGCCCCACCAGGTGGCCAGTTCGCTAAAATCGACTGACGGGTGACCAATTTCCCAGTACAGTTGCGGAAGTGCATAGTCTATCCATCCTTCACGCAGCCAATGAATGATATCGGCATATAAATCATCGTAATTCGTTGTCCCTGCACGGGTATTGGAGCCTTCAGGGTCGGATGTACCGTTGCGCCAAACCCCAAACGGACTGATGCCAAATTTGACCCACGGCTTTACCTCTTTGATGGTTTGGTTTAGCATCTGGATGATAATGTTAACATTGTCGCGCCTCCAGTCGTCAATTTGTGAAGGTTTAAAGTTACGCGGAAACTGTTTGAAGGTCTTGGCATCGGGAAGCGGTTCTCCTTCAATTTTATAGGGATAGAAATAGTCGTCGAAATGAATGGCATCAATGTCGTAGCGTTGAACGACATCGCGGACAACATCGGTGAGATAGTTGCGCACTTCCGGTTGACCGGGATCGAAATAGGTGCGGTCGCCATAGCTCCAGCCCCAATCGGGATGACGATTAAAAATATGCTGCGGAACCAGTTGGTCTTTTGGCGATTGTTTTATCCGGTAAGGGTTGAACCAGGCATGAAACTCCATTCCACGCAGGTGGCACTGTTCAATAAAATAATCGAGTGGGTCGTAAAAGGGCTCAGGTGCAGTTCCTTGATTTCCTTGAAGGTAGCGCGACCATGGCTCGGTGGGCGATGAATAAAACGCATCGGCCGAAGGCCTTACCTGCATGATGATAGCATTCATCCCGTCCGATTTGTGCAAATCAAGCAGTTTTCTGATTTCTGTCTTTTGTTGCTCAACCGATAACCCGGGGCGCGAAGGCCAGTCGATATTGTTAACGGTTGCGACCCACACAGCCCTGAATTCGCGAGAGTGAGTTTTTTTGCTTTTTTTTGCTCCAAGGGCAATATTGGCTGTAACAGACAAAGCCAGACAAACTAAAAGAAAACGTTTCATCATTTTATCAATAATAGCCGGTTGTACCCGATTTTACTTTTGGTAAAAATAGGAAATTCAGCCGAAGTTGTTGATTGATGTCGATGGTTGGGGTTATGGCATTGCAATACAGGTGGTTATAGGCAAGTGGTCGGATGTGCCTCCATGATAAGCCGGTCCAAGATAGGTGCGAAATGGTTTCATCCCCAGATTTCTGGAATCGTTTTCGAGCAGGAAAGGCGCTTCAACTATAATCGTTTTTTTAGTTGCAATATGGATTTTTTGATGATTGGCAAGCAGGTTGGCAGTACAGATAAACTGGTCAAAGATATCCCACGTGCCTCCGCTTTTAATGGTTCCCTTGCCTGCCTTAACCCACGGTTTCGATAAATTGACTAACCGCACACTTTCGTCAGTTGGCGTTTCTAACGAAACCTGCAATGTGACTCTGAAACATGGTTCGCGAGGTGTGGCATTGAAATCGCCCATCAGCAAAAGTTTGGCATTGGGTTCCTTCACCAGCAACGAATCGAGGTAGTGCCTTAGGGTTTCGGCAGCATAATCACGTTTTTCAGTAGTTTCCAGATATCCTCCGCTGCGCGATGGCCAGTGGTTTACAAAAAAGTGAATTGTTTCGTCGCGAAATATTGCCGTAAAATGCAAAATATCACGAGAAGCGATTGCTTGTGGCCCTCCCGTTTTGACCGGTATTACGGTATAACGCAACGGTTTTAATTTAGCCGGGTTATATAAAATAGCTACATCAATTCCTCTTGGATCTGGCGATTCTTTATGAATGATGCGATAGTTTATTTTAGTACTGTCTGTTTCTTTCGCCAGCATTTGCAATACCCAAAGGTTTTCCACTTCGGCCAGTCCAACCAGGTCGGGATAATTGTCGTTTCCTGCTGCCAGTAAGGCTTTGTCGATTGCTGCTATCTTTTTGTGCAAGAGCCTGCTGTTCCAGTGTCGTTCACCTGTTGGTGTGAATTCTTCATCATTCTTGCCCGGCTCGTCGCGGGTGTCGAAAAGATTCTCGACATTGTAAAAGGTAACGATAAGGGTATCTGGTGCCGTCTGAGCAGTGACAAATTTTACCGGGAATAGGGATGCTGTAAGAAGAATGATTAATACCCTTTTCATCGGGTTCCTATTTTCTGGGATTTTTCTTATCCAACCATTCATAGGCGCCGAGGTCGGGAGCTTTGTCGTTTAAACGGCTTTCATCCCTGATATCTGACGGGACCATTTTAGCATAGCTCTGTTTGCCGTAGTTTCTGATAACCGATAACGAATCGGGTTCGTAGTTGCCACGGCGAGGATTGGTAAATCCTGGGTTTACATTCAAAAGGTTCCCGACAAATCGCTCTGAAGGTTTTAATTTTGCAGTATCGGCCATCTGAATCAGGCAATGGTCAAACAAAAAATTCGATTGCCCTTTGGGATCCATTGCTACCATTAGTTCATTTCTCAGACTTCCGGCAATAACACAGTTGCCAAAGATTGCCTGTTTCATATCGCCAACATATTTGGCTCCACTTTTGCTGCTGGCCAGATAGTTGGAAACAATCAGCGTTTCCGTTTCACGCAGTACATTGGTCACCCCATTGTTATAGTTGACAAAAGAGGTATGATAAAATTGATAGTCGCCCCCCAGAAGCAGGGCCGTATTGTAGTTCTTAACATTTGAAATGATACAGTTCGACGCGGTGATTTTTGATTTCATGGCCCATATGCCTGCCCAACCCATATTTTCAATTCGGGTATTGTTCAGTTCAACCGAGGCGTACCCGTCTTGCTCAATTGTTCCTACTTGCAGTCCTATATTGCCGTTTTTGATGATGGCGTGCTCAATTTTGTTGTTCCGGCTGCCCGAGAAAAGGACAATGCCGTTCCACTGGTTGGTTGGCTCTACGGTTGCGTTTCCCGAACGGTCGCCCTTAAAAACCACCGGCTCATCGGCTGTGCCGTTCACTATCAGTGTACCTTTGACGTAAAGTCCGGCGTGAGTGTGAAAATGGATTTGGGTACCGGCATCGATGGTCAGTACCTGTCCGGAGTCGACATAAACATAGTTGTAAACCAAGTAAGGCAAATCGTTTGTCCAGCGGCTGCTTTTCAGTTTCTCCGATTTTATCATCCTGAAATTTTGCCCCATGGCTAATAATTTTACCCGTTGTTCAATGTTGCTTAATCGGAACAGAATCGAGTCTTCTGCAATCAGCGAAGTGCCAATACCTGGCTTTTGCTTCAGTTCGATAAAAACATAGATGCTGTCGTTGGGTGGAATTTGCACATTGAATAGTTCATTGCTGGTTTGACCGTTGATATTGAGTTTAAAATAGCTGGCATCGCCGCCCGAAAGCCTGATTTCAGAAAGATTTAAAGATTCGGAGGTTGGGTTACCTACCCGTAATATCTTTACCGGAACATCGGAGGTGGTGAAAATGGTATCGAATGAAATGGTGTCGGCCGAAAAACGCAGAATGGCATCGTTACCTGAACTGTCGCGTTCTTTTTCACAACCGGCAATGAGCAGGATGGTAGACAATAAAAATAATATTTTAACCAACCATTTCATTAGTAGAGGTTTAAAAGATTAATTTCGGCAACCGCTAATGATATACCCTCAAAGGTAACAAATAAACTGAATAATATTAACAATAATTAACAAAATTTGATAATTCGCCAGCGGCCCCTGAATGAGAATCGATAAGTTGCAGACAAAGAACTATTTTGGCTATCCGGCAACCTGTTTGTTAACTGTTCTATCCGGTTGTGGGCATCTCCTTCTGAAATCATTACGACCAACTGATAAAACTTCCTCCAAAATGTTAAGGTTGAATTTTAGTGCAAGTAGATAAATGTTAATTGTCATTAAGTCAGAATGATAATGAATTTTCGCAAAGCGATATTCTTGTCTCGTTTTTCGAATTTTAGTATAAGATGCTCGACCGCCGTCAA
>CAYOJD010000014.1:0-4978 GCA_964404205.1 uncultured Prolixibacteraceae bacterium | reverse complement strand
ATTTGCTTAATTTTGGAGAATAACTGCAACTGTACACTATTTCGATTGAAACCGATGAAACATTTCCTCATATTCCCTCTTCTCCTGTTCGCTACCTTAATATCAGGGGGGCAGACAACCTCCCAACCACCGTTTCTGATTTATCAAAACGACCAATGGGTTGATTCTATTTTTCATTCACTCACCCTCGATGAAAAGATAGGGCAACTTATCATGGTGGCAGCCTACTCGGGTCAGGGGGCGACGGAGCGGGCCAAGCTGCTGAAATTTGTAAAAGAGAATAAGATTGGCGGTATCATTACCATGCAGGGTGGCCCCGGAAGAGATGCCCGAATGGTCAATGCCCTTCAAGCCAGTACAAAAATACCGCTTGTGGTAGCCATTGATGGCGAATATGGTCTTGGAATGAGGCTCGACAGTACTTTAAAATATCCTTTTGCTGTGACGATGGGGGCTATGTCGAACGATTCGCTGATTTACCGAATGGGTGCCGATATTGGTCGTCAATGCCAAAGGCTGGGAATCCATATCAATTTTGCCCCTGTTGCCGATGTCAACAATAATCCGGCCAATCCGGTTATCGGCTTCCGGTCGTTTGGCGATAATCCCCAACTGGTCGCACAAAAGGCTACCTGGTATAGCCGGGGGTTACAATCGCAACAAATATTGGCTACCGCGAAACATTTTCCAGGACATGGTGATACCGAAAGCGACTCGCATCACGACCTGCCGGTTATCAACCATCCGCGCGAACATCTCGATTCGGTGGAACTATTCCCCTTCAGAAAGTTGATTGATGAGGGAATAGGCGGGATGATGACCGGCCATTTGAATGTGCCGGCCCTCGATGAGAGCGGAAAGGCTGCAACCGCTTCACCCAAAATTACCAACGAATTGTTGCAGCACCAGATGGGTTTCTCTGGCCTGGTTGTCAGCGATGCTATGAATATGGCCGGACTGTCGAATATTGTCGATCCCGAAGTTGCAGCTCTTTCATCGGGAGTCGATTTGCTGGAGTTTGTTCCCAACCCTGCCAAAACCATCGCAGCCATTAAAAAGGCAGTCGAATCAGGAGTCCTGTCGGTTGAGGATATCAACCGCAAATGTCGGAAGGTGCTGATGGTCAAACGTTGGGTGGGGCTAAATCAATACAAACCTGTCGATTTGCGCAATCTGCATGCCGATTTGAACCATTCATCATATCGGTTGACCATTAGGAACAGCTATCAAAACAGCCTGACGCTATTGGGCAATGCAAATGGGATAGTCCCGCTGAAGCGCATCGATACCTTAAAAATTGCAGTAGTCAGTATTGGCCGCACTTCGTTGACCCAGTTCCAGCGTTCATTGGGTCAATATACCGGGATGCGCCATTTTTATATTGGCGACAATGCCACTTCTGCCGCCATCGATCAGGTGGTTGCGCAACTGAAGAACTACAATCTTGTGATTGCCTCAGTGAATGGCCTGGGGATACTGGCTTCGCAGAACTTTAAAATCACCAAAGCACAGACAGAAGCTGCCGGAAAGATTGCCCGTACCGGCAAATCGCTTTTCGTCGTTTTTGGCAACCCGTATGTCATCAAATCGCTTCCCGATATCGAAAAGGCTGTTGCAGTGGTGGCTGCCTATCAGGAAAATTACGATACACAGGATCTGGCTGCCCAGCTTATCTTCGGGGCCTTTGCTCCCGAAGGCCGTTTGCCTGCCGATATCTCCCCTGTATTTAAACGGGGCGATGGTGTGACTGCTGCCACCACCGGGCGGTTTAAATTTACCATACCTGAAGAGGTGGGAGTCGATTCGCTCTCGCTCAAAAAAAAAATAGATGAGATAGTCCGGATAGGAATTGACGCAAAGGCCTTTCCCGGATGCGAAATTTTCTTTGCCAAAAACGGGAAAGTCTTTTTTCATCAATGCTACGGTTACCACACCTACGAAAAGAGCCGCGAGGTCGCTCCCGACGATCTTTACGATCTGGCTTCGGTGACCAAAATACTTGGCCCTCTGCCGGCACTGATGTGGCTGAATGAGCAAAAGAAGTTCAAGGTAAACGAATCGGTCAGCCTTTCGTGGCCCGACTGGAAAGGTTCCAACAAACAATCTATCACATGGGCCGATTTGTTGCAACACCAGGCAAGGCTTAAACCGGGTCTCTCGTTCTGGCAAAAAGCGGTTGATGCCAACGGTCAGCCCGACCCAAATCTATTTTCGCAAACCCCTTCTGAAAAATACCCGTTGAGGGTTTCTAACCGTCTTTACGAAGTGGGTTCGTATCCCGACTATATCGTATCGGAAATCAGAAGTTCGCCGTTAACCAAGAGCAGGCGTTATCTCTATTCCGACCTCGGGTTTATTCTCTTCCCGAAGATGATTGAAAGGATGACTGGACAATCGTACGAAACGTTTCTGAACGAGAAATTCTATCAGCCACTGGGGGCATCGACATTAGGCTACAATCCCTATCTCCGTTTTCCGCTCGACCAAATCGTTCCCACCGAGCAAGACAACGAATTTCGCCGCGAACTGCTGCAAGGTTTTGTACACGACGAGAGCGCAGCATTAATGGGGGGGATATCGGGCAATGCAGGGCTCTTTGGGACCATAACCGATGTGGCCAAACTGATGCAGATGTACCTTCAGTACGGACAGTATGGCGGCGAGCGTTACATTGCAGAGCGCATCGTGAAAGACTGGACCAGCCGTCACTCCACGCAACTGGGCAACCGTCGTGGCTACGGTTTCGATAAACCTAAAATTGGCAATCATCTCAGTCCGCCCGAAACAAGCTATCCTGCACCGCTCGTTTCCGACACCAGTTTTGGCCACAGTGGTTTTACCGGGACCTTTGTATGGGCCGATCCTTCAACCGGTATCCTCTTTCTTTTCTTTACTAACAGGGTACACCCAACGCGTGCAAACAATGCTTTAAACCGGCTGAAATTAAGGGTACAACTTCAGCAGGCCCTTTACGAATCGTTTAAAAACTCGCCGGGCCAATTGCACCCTTAAATACATGTTGTAAAACAGGTTTCAGCCAATGAAAAGCAGCTGTTGGGTATAGCTCAGAAAATCAATTTTTTAACACGAGGGCACAATCTGATATTTGTTAATAATTGCAAATTTGTCCGATGAAGGTTAATTTATTGTTAAAATTGGGTTACAACATATAGGATTAAATACTACTTTAGGCGTAACCGGAGTAAAGAGCCGGACTCAAAATTGAAAAGAATGATTTATTAACACATTAATTACTAATGCTATGACCGAAAAGATTACTTTTGAAGAGCTCAGAAAAATCAAAGACAGTCTTCCTGACGGTTCTATCCACCGAATTGCACAGGAGTTAGGTCTCGAAGACGAAACCGTCAGGAATTATTTCGGAGGAGCAAATTACAAGGCCGGTAAAAGTGTTGGGATGCACATTGAACAAGGGCCGCATGGTGGTATCGTATTATTGGACGATACAACCATCCTGGAAAAAGCACAGGAAATCCTTCATCCCCATTAAATCACCAAAAAATATTTAACTCCGATAGCTGCTCCGAAATCCACGGGGCAGCTTTTTTTCGCAAACCCAGTACAAAATTTTGATTACATGAAACGGTTAACATTAACTGCTACAGTTTTTTTACTTCTGACATGTGCGGTGATGGCACAGAAAAAATCCATCGAATTGTTTAACGGCAAAAATCTCGATGGTTGGGATACCTATATTGGTGCCAAAGACGAAAACAGCGAAAGGTATGGGCTGAACAACGATCCGGAAAAAGTCTTCTCGGTGGTTACCCGTAACGGTGAAAGCCTGTTGCGTATCTCGGGCGATATCAATGGTGCATTGGCTACCGGCGAAGAGTATGAAAATTACCATCTCAAACTGATTTTCAAATGGGGCGACAAAGTAGCCAAAAGCCGTAATTCTGGCCTGCTTTACCACAGCTTTGGCAACTTTGGTGAAGGGTTGGGTATCTGGATGAGTTCGCACGAGCTACAGCTCTGGACTGAACATATTGGCGATTCGTATTGTATGGGAAACAGTTATTTCGAAATTCCTGCCGTGAAATCAGCCGATGGCAAAAGTTATGTTTATGATGCGAAAGGCGGGATGACGAAGTTTGGCGAAGGACAAGCCTCAAAAATCTGTTCCAAAAATCTTGATAACGAAAAACCGGTAGGCGAGTGGAACGTGGTCGAACTTTACTGCTTCGGCGGAACAGCCGTGCATGTGGTCAACGGAAAGGTGAACATGATCAATTACAATTCAGGGAAACTGGTGAATGGCAGAATGTTGCCGCTGGCCAAAGGAAAGATACAATTGCAGTCGGAAGGCGGCGAACTCTTCGTCCGTAAAATGACCCTGACGAAAATTGATAAAATCCCCGAACATCTGTTAAAGTAGAACTTGAAGCTGAAAGTAAATGGCTTAGTGCTTTTTCGGCCTGGCTGGCCTTGTCGGTTATCCGAACAAAAGGCAAAAAAGTTGAAAAAAATAATCAGACCCCTTGGAGGGAATAAAAAAAGGCCTATATTTGCAGCACTTTTGAACGGCGTTACAACGGTAACACAACAAGCCCTAAAAAGTACAATGGGAGCTTAGCTCAGTCGGTTCAGAGCACCTGCCTTACAAGCAGGGGGTCGATGGTTCGAGCCCATCAGTTCCCACAATCATTCAAAGAGAGATACAAGTTTATTGGTCTCTCTTTTTTATTCGATAACATCCCCATTGCATACATTTTTTATCGCTCCTTGTTTTTTAAAAGTCCATGTGATGACCGCATATCTATGTTTGCTGATCTGGTGACCTTTGATTACGGTTCAGTATATTGATGACGGTTAAAAGTAGTCGTAACTTTCAGTACAGGGTTGTTATTCCTGAATCTCCACTTATTCTTTTTTGTTTGTTCCAATAGCCTCACTTACAGATATTTGTTTGTATCTCCCATAAATGTTATCTCCTCTTCAATACATATTAAAGAAC
>CAYOJD010000013.1:0-39845 GCA_964404205.1 uncultured Prolixibacteraceae bacterium | reverse complement strand
GCGACCCTCAGCTTGGAAGGCTAATGCTCTATCAACTGAGCTACTCCCGCTTGTTGTTTTTCAAAATAAGCGTAAAAAAAACCAGACATACTATCTGGTTGATTTTGACGTTGTGTGGGGAGAGGAGGATTCGAACCTCCGAAGTCGTAAGACAACAGATTTACAGTCTGCCCCATTTGGCCGCTCTGGAATCTCCCCAAAATCGTTTTTGGTATGTAAAGAACCTTTTTTTGAGCCGAATGTCAGATTCGAACTGACGACCCCGAGATTACAAATCACGTGCTCTGGCCAACTGAGCTAATTCGGCAAGTGGGTAAGCTTACTACATCGCACCGCTACAACCGTCTACCCTTGCTGTCTTCCGACCCTGGGGGAGTTCAACAGGAGCTGGTCGTGCAGGACTTACCCGGCGCAAAAGTAGAAAAAAATCATTTTGTACCAAACAAAAATATGTTTCCGGGCTCTTTTTTTGCTGTCTTGTGTTTAGTATATTGATAATCAATATTTAATTTGATATCATATGTGATAATATTATTGTTCGCAGATGCTCAGGGGTAGCGGGGCGAGAGGGCCATGTGTTCTTTTTTTTCATAAAATGGTTTGGTTCGATACATTTTTGGGCCCTTTATCTATCAATAAAATCAATATATTTGTTCTCATTATCATCATAAACTAATTTTGCTATGGAAAATCAATCGGCTTCAATTTCGAAAGCGGCAATGACCTTTGGCCTTTATCTCGGGCTGGCATTGGTATTGAATTCTGTTATCTTTTATGTGGCTGGGGCACCTTTTTCCGAGGTGTCGGGTTATATCAGCTATATCATTATTATTGCCGGGTTGTCGCTGGGCATGTGGAGTTTTGGCAAATCAACAGGCAGCGAAGGCTTTCCGTATGGTAAAGTACTTGGGTTAGGTGTATTGCAATCGCTTTTTGCTTCTATCCTGATTGCCTTTTTCACTTTTGTCCTTTACCAGTTTATCGATCCGGGTTTGATCGACAAGTTGATGGCTTTTACTGAAGAAAAGCTGTTGAGCAGAGGGGCTATGAATGAAGATCAGGTTGAAGCGGCTTTGTCGATGTCGAAAAAGATGATGACCCCGGGCATTATGGCCTTTTCGCAGGTTTTTAGCCTGACTTTGATGGGAACTATTTTCTCGTTGATTCTTGCCATATTTTTCAAAAAGAAACCTGCTGATCCTTTTTTTGAGGTGAAATCGGATGGGGAATAAAAAGTTTAGAAGTAGAAGTTCATCCAATAATCGAGCATAAAAAGAGGGCAGTTGATGCTGCCTTCTGCTTTTTTTACGGGGGGACTCAAATCAAATATCAATTCAAATCGATGGATATTTCAGTTGTTATTCCGTTGTTTAACGAAGTTGAATCGTTGCCCGAGCTTTATCGCTGGATTCGGGAAGTGATGGATCGGAACCGTTTCAGTTACGAACTGCTCTTTATCGACGATGGGAGCAACGATGGTTCGTGGCAATGGATTGAACAACAGTCAGCCATCGACCCCAATGTGAAGGGGGTTCGTTTCCGCCGGAATTATGGCAAATCGGCTGCCTTGCACACCGGTTTCGATGCCGCCCGGGGCGATGTGGTAATTACGATGGATGCCGACCTGCAGGATAGCCCCGAAGAGATTCCCGGCCTTTTCCAGATGGTGAAAGAGGAGGGTTACGATTTGGTTTCGGGGTGGAAAAAGAAACGTTACGACAATACCTTTGCAAAAAATATCCCTTCGCGTATCTACAATGCCACAGCACGCCGCTTTACCGGGGTAAAGCTTCACGATATGAACTGCGGGCTGAAAGCTTACCGTCGCGAGGTGGTCAAATCGATAGAGGTCTATGGCGAGATGCACCGTTATATTCCGGTGATTGCCATGTGGGCAGGTTTTACCAGAATCGGCGAAAAGGTGGTGGTGCACCAGAAACGTAAGTTTGGAGTGACTAAATTTGGGTTGAGCCGCTTTATTTTTGGGTATCTCGACCTGATGTCGATACTTTTTATTTCGAAGTTCGGCAAACGGCCGATGCACCTTTTCGGAACGCTTGGGTCGCTGATGTTTTTACTTGGCTTTTTATCGGCACTCTGGCTGGGCGCCTATAAGCTTTACCACCTTTTTAATGGCGTACTCACCGGACGGGTTACCGAGAGCCCATATTTTTACATCGCCCTTACGCTTATGATTATCGGCACACAACTGTTTCTTACCGGTTTTATCGGAGAACTGGTTTCGCGCACGGCTTCCGAACGAAATACCTATTTGATTGACAAGCAGACCAACCTGTAGCATCTATCATCTTGCCCCGGCAACAACCGTCAGCATCGATTTGGGGTCGAAATAACGTTGGGCCAGTTGCATGATCTCCTCTGGGGTAATGTACCGGATGGTATCGATCAAAAGGTCGTAGTAGTTGTAGTCGAGACCGGCTTCGTGTAACGAGGCAAAACTTTGCGAACGGGCAAATGGGCCATCAAACTCTTCGAGCATTCTTCCCAAAAGGTAACTTCGCAGCGGTTCCAGTTCTGTTTCCGAAATAGGTTCCTGCCTTAGCTTTTCAATCTCTGCAAATGTTTCTTTTACTGCCTCATCGGTTTTCCCGGCAGCCACTTCGGCGTGGATCATAAATATGGCCTCGTGGATGAATGAGATGGAGGAGGCATGGATGGAATAGGTCAATCCCTTTTCTTCGCGCAGGTTGGTCATCAGCCGCGAGCCAAAATAGCCTCCCAGAACGGTAGTCAACACCTTTAGCCCGGCCGAATCGGGGTGGGTTTGGGTTGGGAACAACTTCCCGATGGTCATTGCATTTTGGTTAGCCGTATCTTTTTCCAGAAAGATCAGTGGTTCGCTGTAGGCCTGAGGGGTGAAAGTGTATTGTTTGGGAATAAATTTTGCCCCCCAGCTTTTCCCAAAGTATTCGCTGACCAATGCTTTGACTTCGTTGTCGATATGACCTGAACCATAGATATTCATTCGTCCGGAGCCATAGGTGTTGCGGTAATGGTCAATGGTACCTTCAATTGAAATATGGTCGTAAGCATCAGGCGATTTAACCGGTGTGTAAGGATGCCCCGGGCCAAACATCTCCTGAAGGAAACGTCGTTGAGCCACTAAACCCACCCTTTCGGCATCGACTTGGGCACGTTGTTTGCGTTGCTGTCGTATGATTTCGAACTCGTTGGCAGGAAAAACAGAATTTTGCAGCATGTCGGCCATAACAGGCAACAGTTTGGGCAGATGGCGTTTCAGTACAACCAGCGAAAGATAGTTGTTGTCGTAATACGAGACAGAATTGAACTGTGCCCCATAGAAATCAATCTTATCGGCTATCTCGGTGGCTTTCATCGTAGCCGTCCCTTCCGTGAGCATGGCTGCCGACATGAGGCTTTCGAGCTTGTTGTTTTCATACCAACTTCCGGCTTTCACGGCAAAATCGAGTTTTACCACCTCTTGTTCGCCCCCGTTGATGGTAAAAAACCGGGAGCCACCTTCAAAATGCGTTGTTTCGGGAAGGGTGTATTCGATATGTTCGATAGGCTGGACAGCCGGACGTTTGTTGCGGTCGGGGCTCATGCTTTTTGGCTTTTGGATGAGAAATAGTTGAGGGTGTTCCGGTTGCCCTCTCTGAAGATTTGTTGTGCAGTCTGCAAGATATCGTCGGCAGTGATATCGCGGTAGAAATCGGCCTGCCTGTTTATCAGTGCGGCATCGCCCAGTATTTCGTAAGCGGCCAGTTGCATCGCTTTTTCGTGAAACCCAATTTCGTTGAAGAGCAAATCGGCTTCCACTTTGTTTTTAACTTTTTCCAATTCGTAATCGCTGATGCGTTCCGAAGCGGTGGCTATAACCTCTTCAATCATCTCCTTTTGCGCCATTTCGAAATCGACTCCTGTATTGGCTTTCCCGGTAGCAATAAAGAGCCCGGGCTCGTTTTCGCCGCTTAGGTAAGCATCCGCTTCGGTAAAAAGTTTTTTTTCCTTCACCAGTTTTTCTTCGAGCCGCGATGATTTTCCGTTGGACAGGATATCGGAGAGCAAGTCGGCAGCATAAAAACTTTTGTCGTTACGGGCCCCCATATGCCAGGCAATGTAGAAGGTATCGACCGGCACATCACGATAAACCTCCAGTGTACGATCTTCGGTCTGTATCGGTTCGGGAAGAATAACCCCGGGGGAGATATCGCGGGAGGGAATATCGGCAAACCATTTTTCGGCTAACCTAAAAGCTTCTTCGGCTTCAATATTTCCACTGATGACCAGCACGGCATTGTTGGGGGCATAGTGATGGAAAAAAAATGCTTTTACCTCTTCGAGCGTTGCTTTTTCGATATGTTCGGGGGTAAGCCCGATGGTGGGCCACCGGTAGGGGTGTACTTTGTACGAAAGGTCGCGCAGCAGGTGCCACACATCGCCATAAGGGCGATTCAGGTTGCGTTGCCTAAACTCTTCGATAACTACTTTGCGTTGTACATCGAGCCCTTTTTTGGTGAACTTCGGCCCAATCATTCGATCGGATTCGAGCCAAAGGGCTGTTTCGATATTTTTATTGGGAACGATAATGTAATAATTGGTGATATCGTTCGAAGTGAATGCATTGTTGTTTCCTCCGGCCTCTTGTGTCGGACCGTCGAATTCGGGAACATGGAGTGAGCCGCCAAAGGTGAGGTGCTCAAATAGATGGGCAAATCCTGTGCGGTTTGGGTTTTCGTGTTTGGCCCCCACGTTGTAACAGACATTGACTGCCACAAAAGGGGTTGTTTTATCGGTATGGACGATTACACGAAGGCCATTGTTTAATATTTTTTTTTCAAATCGAATCATTGTTGGAATATCTGAGTGTTTTCCAGGATATGTTAAAACCTGAACCGGCGTGCAGTGGTCATTTCATTGAGGGCTGCGCCATATTCATCAAGCATTTGTTTCATGATGGTCTTGACAGGGAGCACCGTGTCGATGATTGAGGCTATCTGTCCAATTTCAAGTTCCCCTTCATCGAGTTCTCCTTCGAACATCCCTTTTTTCGCCCGCCCGCGCCCCAGTAATGTCTGTAGCTCTTCGGCAGATGCACAACTTTGTTCGGCGGCTTGTACCTGTTCGAAGAAGTGATTTTTCAGTAACCTTACCGGCGATAGTTTTTTTAGTGAAAGGAGTGTGTCGCCTTCGCCGGCTTTGATGACCATTGCTTTGAAAGCGGGGTGAGCCGATGATTCTTCGGCTACTGCAAAGCGGGAGCCGATTTGAACTCCTTCGGCTCCCAGTGCCAATGCAGCCAGCATGGAACGGCCGGTGGCAATTCCTCCGGCTGCCATCAGTGGCAAAGCGGTGGTGCGCCGCACCGATGGAAGGAGGGCCATGGTTGTAGTCTCGTCGCGGCCATTGTGTCCGCCGGCTTCGAACCCTTCGGCAACAACCGCGTCGACACCTGCCTCTTCGCACTTACGGGCAAATTCAGCCGAGGCAATCACATGGGCAACGGTAATGCCTTGGTCGTGGAAGAACGAGGTATATTTCTTGGGCGAGCCTGCCGAAGTGAATACTATCTTAACTCCTTCGTCGACAATGATTTTCAGTATTCGATCCATCTCAGGGTAAAAGAGCGGAATGTTTACCCCGAAAGGTTTATCGGTCGCGGCCTTTGTTTTGCGGATATGCTCTTCGAGGGTTTCAGGGTGCATCGATCCTGCACCAAGCAGTCCTAAGCCTCCGCAATTGCTTACGGCTGAGGCCAGCCGCCACCCTGAGCACCAAACCATTCCACCCTGAACGATGGGGTACTGAATGCCAAAAAGCTTACAAATCCTGTTTTCGGATTCCATTGAACATGAATTTTGGACAAAGATAATCTTTTAGCTGTAAAGCGTAGTTGGGGATTAGCCACTGGCCACCTTCTTTCGTTTTTGATTAAGCTGGTTATATTATAGTTGTCTAAAGCAAAAAGCCCCGTTTTCGTTCGGAGCTTTTTTGTTTTAAAACGATTTGGATTTCCGGTTAATTGATTAACACTTCAATTTCACCTAAATGAAGTTTAAAATGAGGAAGATAGTCAAGAACCATCTCTTCGAGCGTAACATGGACCGAGGGCGAAGCTATCCACTCTTGTTTGTGCATTGCCGGGTTTACATTCTCCACGATATGAATGAAATGAAGGTTTGCATATTTCCATAGTTGCACCAGGTTATGCCACTCTTCATGCTGATAATCCTGAATGGCAATCCAGCGGTCGTTGTTTCCCTGGGTGGCATAATTGGGAAACTGAACTGGCGATTGCTGGTATTGCAGATGGATCAACCGATGGGTATTGTTCGATGCGGAATCGACCATATGCCCTACGATTTGCCTGACTGAACGATGCTGCCGGTTCAGCTTTTCGCTGATAACCGATTCGTCAAGCGATGCCAGTTTGGGTTCCCAAATGCTTAGCAATTGCCCTAATTTATCGACGATGGGTATAAAACGTTGATTCATTTTCAAACGGGATTATTCCAGTTCAAACTCATTCCCTGCTTCAGGGATTTCGACTTTGCCAAATCCGGCTTCAACCATTTTGTCGCGATAGAAACTTTGGGCCTCGTAATCGCCATGGACCAGAAATACCTTCTTCACCTGCGATTTTTCCTGACATTCGAGAAATTTGAGCATCTCACTGTAGTCGCCGTGACCACTGAAGGCTTCGATACGTTCGATAGTGGCATTGACCTGATGATTGATGCCGAAAATTGAGACTGATTTCTCGCCATTCAGCAGGCGGGCTCCCAATGTTCGGGGGGCGCAGTAACCTACGACCAGTATCGTATTTTTGGGATTGTCGATATTGTTGGCCAGATGGTGCTTAATCCGTCCGGCTTCCATCATCCCTGAGGCCGAAATAATGACGCAGGGTTTTTTGAAACTGTTCAGTTTTTTCGAATCGTTGGTCGAAGTGATGTAGTGGAGCGAATTGAAACCGAACGGGTCGGGATCGGTTACCATTACCTCCTTCACATCGTCGTTAAAGCAGTCGCTGTTCATTCTGAAAATCTCTGTTGCGTTGACTGCCAGCGGACTGTCGACATAGATTTGAATTTTAGGCAGCAGGCCTGCGTTGTAGAAGTTGTTGAGGGCATAGACAATTTCCTGTGTACGGCCAATGGCAAAAGAGGGGATTATCAGTTTCCCCTTTCGGACTACACAGGCTTCGTTGACAACCCGCAGGAGTTCATTCTCGGCAATCTGCATTTGAGTGTGTAACCGGTTGCCATAAGTCGCTTCAGTAATCAGATAGTCGCACTGGGCAAAAGGGGCGGGAGCCCTGAGGATGCGGCTCGATGGACGGCCAATGTCGCCGGTATAGGCTATTTTAGTTGTTTTGTCATTTTCGGTGATTTCGAGCAATGCGGTTCCGGCACCAAGCAGATGGCCGGTATTGGTAAAACGCACTTTCGTATGGTTGTCAATATAGAATTTTCGGTTATAAGCCACGCCAATAAAGAGTTCCATACATTTTTGGGCATCCTCGCGGGTGTAAATTGCTTCAACCTCTTCGAGTCCTTGTTTCAGCCGTTTTTTGTTGAACCATTTGATATCGCCTTCCTGGATATGGCCGCTGTCGGCCAGCATAATCGAGCAGAGGTCGCGCGTGGCATTGGTACAGATTACCGAACCGCGAAAGCCCAGTTTATAGAGGTACGGAATCAGTCCGGAGTGATCGATATGGGCGTGGGTAAGAATGATATGGTCCACTTCGGAGGGTTCGAAGCCCAGATTTCGGTTCATCGAGTCGGTTTCGAGCCCCTTCCCTTGAAACATTCCGCAATCGAGAAGGATTTTTTTCCCGCTTTGGGTGGTTATCAGGTGTTTGCTGCCGGTAACTTCGCGGGCAGCTCCAATAAATTTTATTTTCATGGTTCCGGATTTAATGTTGATTTTCAAAGGTAAGAAAAGTTAAGCATAATGATAAAGTGCTTCGATATGTTTGCCCCAAATCGATAAAAAAACTGCCATACCGCTTCGATTCGGTATGACAGTTTATCAATGAAAGAATTACAGAATGGTTTAATCTTCGGTCTGCGTAGCTTCGTAAGCTTTCAGCAGTTCGTCCTGTACCTCTGCAGGTACTTTTTCGTAGTTCGAGAATTTCATCGAGAACATGGCACGGCCCTGAGAGATAGAACTCAAAGTTGTTGAGTATTTGTTCATCTCTTTGAGCGGCACTTTTGCCGTGAGTTTTTCGAATCCTTTTTCAGAATTCATCCCCATGATGATGGCCCGGCGTCCTTGCAGGTCGCTCATGACATCGCCCAGACGGTCGGCCGGAACGAGTACTTCAACATCGTAGATAGGTTCAAGAATCTTAGCGCCGGCTTTTTTGAAAGCCTGACTAAAGGCATTACGGCCAGCCAGACGGAATGAAATTTCGTTTGAATCGACAGGGTGCATTTTACCGTCGTAAATACAAACGCGGATATCACGGGCATACGAACCGGTGAGTGGCCCTTCTTCCATTTTTTCCATAATCCCTTTCAGGATGGCCGGATGGAATCGGGCATCGATAGAACCGCCGACGATGCAGTTGCAGAAGACCAGTTTGCCGCCCCATGGTAAATCGTACGAATCGGTACCACGAAGGCTTACCTTCATCTCTTTACCATCGATTTTATACATGTCGGGGTTGGGCATTCCTTCTTCGAATGGCTCAATCACCATGTGTACTTCGCCAAATTGACCTGCGCCACCACTCTGTTTCTTATGGCGGTAATCGGCCTGTGCCACTTTGGTGATGGTTTCGCGGTAGGGGATTTTAGGGGCGAGGAACTGAATTTCGATTTTGAAAACATTGTCGAAATACCATTTCAAGGTGTTGAGGTGGTATTCACCCTGCCCGTGAATCAGAATTTGTTTCAGCTCTTTCGAGTATTCGATTTTGTAGCTTGGATCCTCTTCGGCCAATCGTTGCAAATATTCACCCATCTTTTCTTCGTCGCTCTCGTTTACCGCTTTTACGGCAGTGGAATAGCGTGGGTTGGGATATTTCAGCGGCGGGAAGGTGATTTCGGCATCTTTGTCGCAAAGTGTATGGTTGTGTTTCACCTCTTTCAGCTTCACTGTGGCACCAATGTCACCGGCTTGCATTTCGGGAACTTTGGTACGGTTCTTACCGGCTACGGCAAAGATTTGTGAAATACGTTCTTTCGAGTTTTTGGCGGTGTTGATTAAATCCATACCTTCTTTCAAGGTGCCTGATATGACTTTGAAATAGGTTACTTCGCCAACATGCTGTTCGAGGGCTGTTTTGAAAACAAAGATAGAAGTGGGGCCGTTGACATCCATTTTGATTTTTTTCCCGTCGATAGTTTCAACAGGGGCTAGTTCTCCGGGGTTTGGAGCCACGTTGCAGATAAACTCCATCAGGCGGCGAATACCCATATCGTGGGCGGCACAGGTACAGAAAACAGGATAGAGCCCGCGGGCAAGCATTCCAAGCTTAATCCCTTTTTTCATTTCGTCTTCGTTCAGCGAGCCTTGTTCGAAAAAGAGTTCCATCAGCTGTTCGTCGTTCTCGGCAGCCATTTCAACCAGGTTGTTGTGGTACTCTTCGGCTTTGTCGGCTTCGCTGGCCGGAATGTCTAATATTTCAGGTTTTCCGCCGGTGGGTGCCCATTTCAGCATTTTCATTTTCAGCACATCAATTACGGCATTGTATCCGACGCCCGGATTAACCGGGTATTGAATGATGGCCAGCTTATTCCCGAAGGTGGTTTTGGCCATGTCGATGGTGTTATCCCAATTACTGGTTTCGTGATCGAGATGGTTGATAACAAAAATCAACGGTTTATTGAATTTTTCGGCATTGCGGTTGGCAATTTCGGTGCCAACTTCCACACCGTTGACGGCATTAAAAACGAGTAATCCGGTTGCTGCCACACTTAGCGCCGGTATTACACCTCCCACGAAATCGTCCATCCCGGGAGTGTCGATAATATTGAGCTTACACCCTTCGAATTCGGTGTAAAGAACAGTTGGGTGGATAGAGTTTCCATACTCCTGTTCGACGAGGTTGTAGTCGGATGCAGTGTTTTTGCTTTTGACATCACCTCTACGGCTGATGACACCACCCTCATAGAGCATGGCTTCCACAAGGGTGGTTTTTCCAGCGCCGGAATTACCAATCACGGTAATATTCCGGATTTCATTAGTTTGATATACTTTCATGCGAAAAAATTTAGTTAAAATACTGGTGTTTATTGGTTTATTTCTGTCTCAATGCATAACTGCACCTGCGGAACAGTCGTGCAAGGGGGCTTTTTTTCACTTGAAATTGTAACAGAGAACGAATTTAGTTTGGTTGTACTTCGGTTTTGGAAGTACCAATTCTTCAAAAATAAAAATTATTTAATCAGTTACAACTTGGTGACAATTTATGTTTCAAAGGGCTTTTTTTTGACATTATTGGTTCGGCATCTCTATTTGTTTGATTGATTGGGTTTCAGCAACGCGAATTGAGCGTATTTGGCTGCTGTTGCCGGGCCGAAACATGTTCTTAAATATGATTTTGGTTTGTTGGATGAAAAAAAAGTGATTATTCAGGCGAACGCATTGTTTTTTTCAGGATACTGTTAAATTTGTCAAAACAACCAAAGTTGAACATCAAGCAACCGAATGCGGAACTTCCCTTTTTTTAAACAGTTGGATGCTATGGATTGCGGCCCCTCCTGCCTGAGGATGATTGCCAAATTTCATGGTAAAAATTTTTCGCTTCAAACCTTGCGCGAAAGGAGTTTCCTGACCCGCGAGGGGGTTTCGTTGTTGGGGATTTCGGATGCTGCCGAATCGATTGGGATGCGTTCGGTGGGGGCCAGGGTCAGTTTTGCGCAGCTTTCGGCCCAGGTGCCGCTGCCTTGCATTGTACACTGGCGCGAAGAACATTTCGTGGTAGTATATGCCATCAAGAAAGGGAAAGTATATGTAGCCGATCCGGCTTACGGCCAGATAAAATATAACGAAGCCGAATTTTTGAAAGGATGGTGTGGCCATAGTGATGCGGCACAAGCCAAAGGACTTTGTTTGTTGCTGGAGCCAACTCCCGATTTTTACGCCCAAAAAGATGAGAAAACTGACAAATCGACATTTGGCTATCTGTTTTCCTATTTCAGAAACCAGAAACGGTTTTTATGGCAACTTTTTCTGGGTTTACTGCTCGGCAGCTTGTTTCAGCTGATATTTCCGTTTCTTACCCAATCGATGGTCGATGTGGGAATCAATACCCGCGACATTGGTTTTGTTACGCTGATATTAATTGCACAACTGGTGCTGTTTGTTTCGCATACGTCGGTCGAGTTTATACGTAACTGGATATTACTTCATCTGACCACCCGGCTTAACATTTCGCTGATTTCAGATTTTCTGATTAAGTTGATGAAGTTACCCATCGGTTTTTTCGATACCAAAATGGTGGGCGATATGCTTCAGCGGATTGGCGACCACACCCGTATTGAGAACTTCCTTACCAACCAGACGCTAAACGTGCTTTTTGCCATGGTGAACCTGGTTATTTTTTCGATTGTACTGGCAGTTTATAGTTGGAAAATTTTGCTTATCTTTTTGTTGGGCAGCATTTTGTATGTGATTTGGATTCTTCTTTTTCTGAAAAGAAGGCGCGAGCTTGATTTTAGACGTTTTACGCAGTTGTCCGAAAATCAGGCCAAGTTGATTGAGCTGATTACCGGGATGCAGGAGATAAAGTTGAACAACTGCGAAAAACAGAAAAGGTGGGAGTGGGAACGCATTCAGTCGCGGCTGTTTAATGTGAACATCAAGCGGTTGTCGCTTACACAGACCCAAACAATTGGTTCCGGGTTTATCAACCAGTTAAAAAATATTTTCATCAGTTTTTTGGCGGCCAAACTGGTTATCGATGGTCAGATGACACTTGGAGCCATGATGGCGGTTTCGTATATTATTGGCCAGATGAACAGTCCGATTGAAGGGTTAATGAATTTTATTCAGACAGCCCAGGATGCCAAAATATCGCTCGAAAGGCTCAACGAGATTCACCTGCACAGCAACGAAGAGGAACCGGATGATCATAAAATTACCGTGTTTCCTGAAAATAAGGATATTGTCATCCGCGATCTCAATTTCCAGTACGAAGGGCCGCGTTCACCGATGATTCTTAAAAATATCAATCTACATCTGCCGGCCAATAAAACTACGGCGATTGTTGGGATGAGCGGCAGTGGTAAAACAACGCTTATCAAGCTGATGCTTGGATTTTATCAACCGGCTTCAGGGTCGGTTTCAATCGGTGAGATTCAGTTGCATAATTTTTCGACACGCATGTGGCGTGAAAAGTGTGGAGTGGTGATGCAAGATGGTTTTATTTTCTCGGATACGATTGTCAATAATATCACGGTCGGATTTGATCAGGTCGATAGGCAGCGCTTGCTCAATGCAGTCAATCTGGCCAATATTCGCGAGTATATCGAAATGTTGCCTCTGGGCTACAATACCAAAATCGGGCAAGAAGGTGTTGGCCTAAGTCAGGGACAGAAGCAACGGTTATTGATAGCCCGGGCGATTTACAAAAATCCGGAATATCTCTTTTTCGATGAAGCAACCAATGCTTTAGATGCAAACAATGAAAAGGTGATTATGGAGAATATGGATAACTTCTATCGGGGGCGGACAGTTGTAGTGGTGGCCCACCGCCTGAGCACGGTAAAAAATGCCGATCAGATTGTGGTGCTCGACAAGGGTGAAATTGTCGAACGGGGAGATCATGCCGAATTGATTGCGCTAAAAGGAGCTTATTATCATCTGGTGAAGAACCAGCTCGAACTGGGTGCTTAGTCCATTATAAATATATTGTAACCATGCCGCAGAATTTTAAAGATACAGAAATACGCAGCGAAGAGGTTCAGGAGATTCTTGGACGCGTGCCGGGATGGATTACACGCAACGGGATTATTTTGGTTGGCATTGTGCTGGTGATATTGCTCGTTGGCAGCTGGCTTTTTAAGTATCCCGATATTATTAGTGCGCCAGTTACAGTAACAACCGAAAACCCACCGGCCAACCTTTTGGCCAGGGTAAACGGGAAAATCAGCAGTTTATATGTAACCGATAAGCAAAAGGTTGAAGCAGGTCAGTTGTTGGCAATGCTCGAAAACCCTGTCGATTACAACGATTTGAGCGATGTGAAACTACATCTGAAGTGGTTAAAACCATTTATGTCGACTTTTGATCCTACTAAAAAAACAATCTTTAAAGAAAACTATACGCTGGGCGAGTTGCAGACCAACTATGCCGATTTTCTGAAACGCTACAATGATTATCTCAGTTTTGCCGAGCGTAATTATTTCCCGAAGAAGATTAAGTCGTTGCAAGAGCAGTCCAGAATCTCGAAGACCTATGTCGACCGCCAGGCCAACAAGCGTAAAGTCCTCGAAGAGGAGCTTGGCCTCATGCGAAACAAGTTTAAACGCGACTCGTCGTTGTATAAAAAAGGGGTGATTTCGCTCGAAGAGTATGAAAGGACCAAACGCGATTTGCTCGAAAGGCAATACGAATACGAAAATATGCGTACAACGCTGTCGGAATCGCAACTGAAACTGAATGAGTCGCAGCAAGCCGTTATTGATGCCGAAAACCAGTCGAAAGAAGAACAAATGACATTGCAACTGGCATTGACTGAGTCGTGGAATAAACTGCTGGGTTCAATTGATGTTTGGGAACTTAAATATTTGCTTAAGTCGCCAATTGCCGGCGAAGTCAATTTTTCGAAGTTTTGGAGCACCAATCAAAATGTGGCAGAAGGCGAGGCCGTGTTTACGGTTATCCCAACCGACGAAACCCATCTTATTGGCAAGGTGCAACTTAAAATTACCGGAGCCGGCAAAGTGAAACCAGGCCAGCGTGTAAACCTGAAGTTCGAAAATTATCCATATATGCAATATGGGATGGTGGATGGTGTCGTGAGCCGTATTTCGCAGGTCCCCACTGATAATTTTTATGCGGTGGAACTCGAATTGCCGAATGGTTTGATTTCCAACTATGGCAATTCGTTCGAATTTAATCGGGAGATTCAGGGGACAGCCGAAATTATTACAGAAGATTTAAGGCTTATCCAGCGAATATTTAATCCCATCAGGGCGCTTTTTCATGAGCGAGTGGCGTTGTAGCCGGTACGGTTTTAGACTGTTGACGCACCTATGTTAACAGAATTGCGCTGTAAATCAATTTTTTTTCAGATTGTTGTGGTTTTATTCGAGAAATGTGTACTTTTGCAGACCATTTTGGGAAAGTTATGCCTTGTAATAAACAATTAGCAGGCAGACACTACCGGAAATGAGCGAGTTAGAAAAGAACATTTTTGTGTGTATTTATAATAATTTCAAAATTTAAAAACGTTTATGCCTACTATTCAACAATTAGTACGTAAGGGGAGAACGAAAATAGAAGACAAAAGTAAGTCTCCTGCGCTCAACTCCTGCCCTCAGCGCCGTGGCGTTTGTGTGCGTGTGTACACTACTACGCCCAAAAAGCCGAACTCGGCTATGCGTAAAGTAGCAAGGGTTAGGTTAACCAATCAAAAAGAGGTAAACGCCTACATACCGGGCGAAGGTCACAATCTCCAGGAACACTCAATCGTGTTGGTTCGTGGTGGTCGTGTAAAAGACCTTCCGGGTGTACGTTATCACTTGATCCGCGGAGCATTGGATACCGCTGGTGTAGAAGGCCGCAAGCAGCGTCGTTCGAAATATGGTGCAAAACGCCCAAAACCAGGACAGGTAGCAGCTCCAGCAAAAAAGAAAAAGTAATTAAGTAATTAGAAATTAGTTATTTGTTTGGAGGTTTGGTTGAGTAAGTGCTTGTCAGGGTACAAGCGAAAAACTGAAGACTAAACATTACAGCCGATTCGAATAACACAAACAATTTGTAACTAAGATGAGAAAGACAAAACCAAAAAAGAGGTTAATCTTACCAGATCCGAAATTCAACGATGTTCTGGTAACCCGATTTGTAAACAGTTTGATGTTTGATGGTAAGAAATCCATCGCGTTCAAAATCCTTTACGATGCGCTTGATATTGTTGAAAAGAAGATGAAAGACAATGAACTTTCGGCGCTCGATATCTGGAAAAAGGCATTGCAAAATATCACCCCGCAAGTTGAGGTAAAAAGCCGCCGTGTTGGTGGGGCAAACTTTCAGGTTCCGATGGAAATCCGTCCGGAGCGTAAGATTGCCATCTCGATGCGCAACCTGATTCTTTTCGCAAAGAAACGTTCAGGTCACTCAATGGCTGAAAAATTAGCTGCTGAAACCATTGCTGCTTTCAACGAAGAAGGTGGTGCATTCAAGAAAAAAGAAGATACACACAAAATGGCAGAAGCCAACCGTGCATTCGCACACTTCCGTTTTTAATTCAATAGTTAGATTAGTTAGTTTTAGTTAGATACTTCGATAATTACAGAATGGCAAAAAGGGATCTTACATATACCAGAAACATTGGGATTATGGCTCACATCGATGCCGGTAAAACCACAACTTCCGAGAGGATTTTGTTCTACACCGGTAAGACCCACCGTATTGGCGAGGTGCACGATGGTGCAGCTACAATGGACTGGATGGAACAGGAGCAGGAGCGTGGTATTACCATTACCTCGGCTGCTACCTTCACCGAATGGACCTACAATGGTATTACCCATCAGATTAATATCATCGATACTCCCGGGCACGTTGACTTTACAGTAGAAGTAGAGCGCTCGCTCCGCGTACTCGATGGCGCCGTTGCAACCTTTTGTGCAGTTGGCGGTGTTGAGGCCCAGTCAGAAACGGTTTGGCGTCAGGCCGACAAATATGGTGTTCCTAAAATCGCGTTCATCAATAAAATGGACCGTTCGGGAGCCGACTTCTTCAATGTTTACAATGACATTAAGGAAAAACTGGGTGCCAATCCAGTTCCGATTCAGGTTCCGATTGGTGCCGAAGAAAAATTTGCAGGCGTAATTGACCTGGTGAAGATGAAAGCCATCTATTGGCACGATGAAACCATGGGAGCCGACTATTCGGTTGAAGAAATTCCAGCCGATTTGCTGGAACTTGCCAACGAATGGCGCGAAAAACTGGTCGAATCGGTCGCAGAACAGGATGAAACCCTGATGGAAAAATTCTTCGAAGATCCGGACAGTATCACCGAAGACGAAATGAAAGCAGTCATCCGTAAGGCCACTCTTGCCGGAAGCATTATCCCGTTAACTTGTGGTTCTGCATTCAAAAACAAAGGCGTACAAACATTGTTAGATTCAGTTTGTGCTTATTTGCCCAATCCGCTCGACATTGGTTCAATCAAAGGGACCAATCCAGATACAGACGAAGTAATTGAAAGAAAACCGGATGCTGACGAACCTCTCGCAGCATTGGCATTCAAAATTGCAACCGACCCTTATGTTGGCCGCCTTTGCTTCATCCGCATTTATTCCGGCAAAATTGATGCAGGTTCTTATGTCATGAATATGCGTACGGGCAAAAAGGAACGCATTTCGCGTCTTTTCCAGATGCATGCCAATAAACAGCAGCCTCGCGATGTAATCGAAGCTGGTGATATTTGTGCAGCAGTTGGTTTCAAAGATATCCGTACCGGCGATACGCTTTGTTCGGTTGATGAACCTATCGTTCTTGAATCGATGACATTCCCCGAACCGGTAATTGGTATCGCCGTTGAACCCAAAACGCAGAAAGACCTCGACAAACTTTCGAACGGGTTGGCTAAGTTGGCCGAAGAAGACCCAACCTTCCAGGTTCGTACGGATGAAGATAGCGGTCAGACCGTAATTCGTGGTATGGGTGAGCTTCACCTCGAAATCATTATCGATCGTTTAAGACGAGAGTTTAAGGTAGAATGTAACCAGGGTGCACCGCAGGTGGCTTATAAAGAAGCTATTTCGCAGATGGTTGACCTTCGCGAAGTTTTCAAAAAGCAAACCGGTGGACGTGGTAAATTTGCTGATATTTCGGGCAAAGTGGGTCCTATCGACGAAGGCAAAACCGGACTTCAGTTTGTCGACAACATCAAAGGTGGTGTTATTCCGCGCGAATACATTCCTTCGGTTGAAAAAGGTTTTAAAGAAGCCATGTCGAACGGTCCGTTGGCCGGTTTCCGCATCGAAAACCTGAAAGTTGAATTGTATTATGGTTCTTTCCATCCGGTCGATTCAGATTCGCTTTCATTCGAACTTTGTGCAAAACAGGCATTCCGTAGTGCTGCGGTAAAAGCAAAACCAATTTTGCTCGAGCCCATCATGAAACTTGAAGTTGTGACTCCCGAAGATTATATGGGTGACATCGTTTCAGACCTTAACCGTCGCCGGGGACAGGTTGAAAGCATGGACTCAAAATTCGGTGCGCGCGTTATCAAGGCCCTCGTTCCGTTGTCGGAACAGTTTGGTTATGTAACCACGCTCCGTACGTTATCTTCAGGCCGTGCCACTTCATCAATGGAATTCTCGCACTATTCTGAAGTTCCGAAGAACATTGCAGTGTCAGTACTGGAAGCTGTCAAAGGCAAAACAGAGTTGTTATAACAAATAATACGTTCTTATCATGAGTCAAAAAATTAGGATTAAACTGAAATCGTACGATCACAATTTGGTTGATAAATCAGCTGAAAAGATCGTCAAAACAGTAAAGTCAACCGGTGCCGTTGTAAGTGGACCTATTCCGCTTCCTACTCATCGTCGTATTTTTACTGTATTGCGTTCGACCTTCGTGAATAAAAAATCGAGGGAACAGTTCGAGTTATCATCTTACAAGAGATTGATCGACATTTACAGTTCAACAGCTAAAACTATCGACGCGCTGATGAAATTGGAATTACCAAGCGGCGTTGAAGTAGAAATCAAAGTTTGATAAACTTGTTTAAGTAAAACAAAATGCCAGGATTAATTGGAAAAAAAATCGGAATGACTTCCGTATTCAGTGTTGAGGGGAAAAACATCCCATGCACTGTGATTGAGGCTGGTCCGTGTACTGTTACCCAGGTGCGTACCATCGAAAAAGATGGATACGAAGCGGTACAGTTAGGTTTTCTCGACAAAAAAGAGAAACACGCGACCAAAGCAGAGATCGGCCATTTTAAAAAGGCCGGTAGTACACCCAAAAAACACGTTGTCGAGTTCAAAGGATTTGGCAGCGAAGTTAAATTGGGCGATGTAATTGGTGTTGATATTATTGAACCAAACAGTTGGGTCGATGTTCGTGGAACCTCAAAGGGCCGCGGATTTCAGGGCGTAGTTCGCCGCCACGGTTTCGGTGGGGTAGGCGAAAGCACCCATGGTCAGCACAACCGTCTACGTGCACCAGGTTCGGTAGGAGCATCATCTTATCCATCACGTGTGTTTAAAGGCATGCGTATGGCAGGACGCCACGGTGGTACAACCGTGATGATCGAAAACGTTCAGGTTCTGAAGGTGATTCCCGAAAACAACCTGATAATTGTTAAAGGCTCTGTTCCTGGGGCTAATGGTTCATTTTTAACTATTTTGCTATAATGGAAATTGCAGTTTTAAATACCGCAGGGCAGGAAACCGGCAGAAAAGTAGATTTGAATATTGAAATCTATTCGGTTGAGCCAAACGATCACGCGATTTACCTCGACGTGAAACAATATCTGGCCAATCAACGCCAGGGAACACATAAATCGAAAGAACGTGGCGAAGTATCCGGTTCAACCCGTAAGCTGAAAAAGCAAAAAGGTACCGGTGGCGCACGTGCTGGGAGCATCAAGTCGGGAACTATTCGTGGTGGAGGCCGTATTTTCGGTCCGCGTCCGCGTAATTATAGTTTCAAACTGAACAAGAAACTGAAAGATTTGGCACGCCGTTCGGCACTTACTTACAAAGCACAGGCCAACGATATTCTGGTTCTGGAGGATTTCTCGTTCGATGTTCCAAAGACAAAGGAATTTGTCGCCATTCAGAATAATCTGAAAATAAGCGATAAAAATTCACTATTTGTTTTAGCGGACGGAAATAATAATATATATTTGTCCTCCAGAAATTTGCAGAACGCAGAGATTTTAAAAGCCTCAGAATTAAATACTTACAAAATCATGCGGGCCAAGAAGATTGTATTGGTCGAGAGTTCTGTTGCGAAAGTTGAGGAGTTATTTAAGATTAACGCATAAGAGAAATGGTTGAAATTTTGATTCGTCCTATCGTTACCGAGAAAATGAATGCCGTATCGGAGAAGTTTAACCGTTACGGATTCATGGTCGATAAGAAGGCAAATAAATATCAGATCAAAAAGGCTGTAGAGGATATCTATGGCGTTAAGGTCGTTTCCGTAAATACTATGGTATATGCAGGAAAGGTAAAATCGCGCTTTACAAAGAGCGGTGTAATTACCGGGCGTTTGAATGCTTACAAGAAAGCAGTTGTAACGCTTAGTGAAGGAGAAAATATTGATTTTTATAGCAATATCTAAAAGATGGCAGTTAGAAAGTTAAAACCTGTAACGCCGGGTCAGAGGCACAAAATTGTTGGTGCTTTTGATACCATTACAACTGGCAATACACCTGAAAAATCATTGTTGAAGCCCATCAAGAGTACCGGTGGACGTAACGTTTCCGGTAGAATGACAATGAGGTATATAGGTGGCGGGCACAAGAAGAAATACCGTGTAATCGATTTCGTTCGCGAAAAAGATGGTATTCCTGCACGTGTAGATTCGATCCAGTACGACCCAAATCGTACGGCACGTATCGCACTCTTGGTTTATGCCGACGGGGAAAAACGCTACATGCTTGCACCTAACGGTCTCCAGGTTGGACAGACCGTAGTGAGCGGCGACGATGTAGCTCCCGAAATTGGCAACGCGCTACCATTAGCCAAAATACCTCTTGGTACTATCGTTCACAACATTGAGCTGCATCCCGGACAGGGAGGTATCATGGCCCGTTCGGCCGGAACCTATGCACAGCTTACTTCCCGTGAAGGACGATACGCCATAATCAAACTTCCCTCTGGTGAGTCTCGTATGGTGCTGACCACTTGCCGTGCCACTGTTGGTACAGTAGGTAATTCAGACCACAGCCTTGAAAGATCAGGTAAAGCCGGTAGAAGCCGCTGGTTGGGGCGCAGGCCCCGCGTTCGTGGCGTAGCTATGAACCCTGTGGATCACCCGATGGGTGGTGGAGAAGGACGTGCTTCCGGTGGACACCCACGTTCACGTAAAGGGTTGCTTGCAAAGGGTTACAAAACCCGTTCGACGAAAAAACCTTCGTCCAAGTACATTATTGAACGTAGGAAAAAGTAATTTAAAAAAGGAAGTAGATTATGAGTCGTTCGTTAAAAAAAGGCCCTTTTATTGACTTCAAACTTGAAAAGAAAGTTTTAGTACTTAATGATTCAAGTAAAAAGTCAGTAGTTAAAACCTGGGCAAGACATTCAATGATTTCACCCGATTTTGTAGGACACACAATTGCAGTACACAACGGAAATAAATTTATTCCGGTATACGTTACTGAAAATATGGTAGGACACAAACTGGGCGAATTTGCACCGACCCGCACCTTTAGAGGACATGGCGGCAATAAGAAGAAATAAGCCGTACGCGGAATGTATAATTAGTAAAAAGTACCAAGATGGGTTCTAGAAAAAAAGAAAGCGCTGAATTGCTCAAAGAAGCAAAAAAACAGAGATATCAGGCTGTTTTGCGCGATTGTCCCACTTCGCCGCGTAAGATGCGCCTTGTTACCGATATGATCCGTGGAATGGCGGTAAACCGTGCACTCGACGTGCTGAAGTTCTCTTCTAAAGAGGCGTCACGCAGAATGGAAAAACTCCTTTTATCGGCTGTTGCCAACTGGCAGGCCAAAAACGATGGAGTTAGACTTGAAGAAAGCAACCTATACGTGCAGGAAGTTTTCGTTGACTCGGCACGCATGCTGAAACGTTTGCGCCCAGCCCCGCAAGGCCGTGGCCATCGTATCAGAAAGCGTTCGAACCACGTAACTGTACGCCTGGCAAGTAAAAATGTTGTAGAAGCAAATACGAAATAATAATATGGGACAGAAAGTAAATCCGATTTCAAATAGGCTTGGAATCATCAGAGGATGGGATTCCAACTGGTTCGGAGGTGACAATTATGGTGATAAACTTGTTGAGGATCAGAAGATCAGAGAGTATCTGAATGCCCGTTTGGCAAAAGCCAGCATTTCAAAGATAATCATTGAACGTACCCTGAAACTCATCACCATTACCGTTCACACTTCGAGACCCGGTATTATTATTGGAAAAGGTGGTCAGGAAGTAGACAAGCTCAAAGAGGAGTTGAAAAAGATCACCAAAAAAGAGGTTCAGATTAACATTTTTGAGGTTAAACGTCCGGAATTGGATGCTCAAATCGTAGCCAACAATATCGCCCGTCAGGTCGAAGGTAAGATTGCTTACCGCCGTGCTACCAAAATGGCTATCGCCTCTACTATGAGAATGGGAGCTGAAGGGATTAAGGTTCTGGTATCAGGACGCTTGAACGGTGCCGAAATGGCCCGTAGCGAAATGTACAAAGATGGCCGTACCCCTCTGCATACTTTGAGAGCCGATATCGACTACGCATTGGCAGAAGCCCTTACCAAAACCGGATTGATCGGGATTAAGGTTTGGATTTGCCGCGGCGAAATCTATGGCAAACGAGATCTGTCACCCAATGTAGGCCAGAGCCAGCAGGCTCCGCGTAGCAACAGCCGTCCGGCTGCAGGCGATCGCGACCGTGACCGCAAAGGTGGGTTCAGAAAACGTAAGAAGTAATATAGTCTGTTAACCATCGACAAAGAAAAAGCAAGATGTTACAGCCAAAAAAAGTAAAATTCAGAAGAGTACAGAAGGGCAAACTGAAAGGTAACGCTCAACGCGGAAACCAATTATCGTTTGGTTCTTTTGGAATTAAAAGCCTTGAAACAGCATGGATAACCGGCCGCCAAATTGAGGCAGCCCGTGTAGCGGTAACGCGTCACATGCAGCGTCAGGGGCAAATTTGGATCAGAATATTCCCCGATAAGCCCATTACCAAAAAACCTGCAGAGGTACGTATGGGTAAAGGAAAAGGTGCACCCGAAGGTTTCGTTGCAACCGTAACTCCGGGACGCATGATTATCGAGATTGAAGGCGTGCCTTTCGATCTGGCTAAAGAAGCATTACGTCTGGCAGCCCAAAAGTTGCCGGTGACTACCAAGTTTGTTGTTCGACGCGATTTTGTAGAATCTTCAACAGTTGAGTAATGAAAAATTCTGAAATCAGAGAATTGACAACAGCTGAAATCATCGAAAAGATTGATAATGCTAAAACAGAGTTAGTGAAATTGCGTTTAAACCACGCTGTAAATTCACTCGATAACCCGATGAAGATACGGTTTGCCCGCAAAAACATCGCCCGTTTAAATACCGAATTAAGAAAACGTCAATTAGAAAACAATTAATGACAATGGAAACAAGAAATCTTCGGAAAGAACGAATCGGTGTAGTTGTAAGCAACAAAATGGAGAAAACCATTGTCGTAGCCGAACATAGCAAGGAAAAACATCCTATTTATGGAAAGTTCGTGAACAAAACCACGAAATTCTATGCCCACGACGAAAAAAACGAGTGCAACATCGGCGACACCGTATTAATTATGGAAACCCGTCCGCTTTCCAAGCAAAAAGGATGGAGATTAGTAAAAATTATAGAAAGAGCGAAGTAAGCCATGATACAGCAAGAATCTCGTTGTACAGTCGCTGATAACAGCGGTGCAAAAGAAGCCTTGGTTATCCGCGTTTTGGGCGGAACCCGCAAGCGCTACGCCACTGTTGGAGACAAAATTGTCGTGACTGTAAAAAATGCCCTGCCTGGCAGCGATATGAAAAAAGGTACTGTTTCGAAAGCAGTGGTTGTACGCACTACCAAGGAAGTACGCCGAGCCGACGGATCATATATCCGTTTCGACGACAATGCAGTTGTACTGCTCAATGCCGCCGGCGAAATGCGCGGAACACGTATCTTTGGCCCGGTAGCCCGCGAATTGCGCGACAACTACATGAAAATCGTCTCTTTAGCACCTGAAGTACTTTAAAACATTCAGACCATGCAGAAAAAGTTACATATCAAAAAAGGCGACACAGTTATCGTTATGGCCGGGAACTCAAAAGGTTCTGAAGGCAAAGTGCTGGAAGTTGTCCGCGAAAAAGAGCGCGCTATTGTTGAAGGGGTAAACATGGTGTCGAAACACACCAAACCCAATGCAAAACATCCTCAGGGTGGTATCATCAAACAGGAAGCACCTATTCATATTTCGAACCTGATGCTGAAAGATCCCAAAACAGGTAAACCAACCCGTATTGGTCGTCGTTTAGACAAGGAAGGAAAATTGGTAAGGTATTCTAAAAAATCAGGAGAGGAGATTAAGTAATGGGCTATACACCTTCATTAAAACAGAAATACCGCGAAGAGATTGTCCCAACCCTGCTCAAAGAGTTTGGGTACAAATCAGTCATGCAGGTTCCTGTTCTCGAAAAAATCATTATCAATCAAGGTTTGGGTTCGGCTATTGCTGACAAAAAACTGATGGAAGTGGCACTCGACGAACTCACCACAATCAGCGGTCAGAAAGCCGTTTCTACTATTTCACGCAAAGACATCTCGAACTTCAAACTTCGTAAAAAGATGCCAATCGGCGTGCGCGTTACCCTACGTTCAGACAAGATGTACGAATTCCTCGAAAGGCTTATAGCCATTGCGTTACCACGTATTCGCGACTTCAAAGGGATTAGCGATAAGTTTGACGGACGTGGAAATTATACCCTCGGTGTTACTGAGCAGATTATTTTCCCGGAAATCGTACTCGATAAAATAACCAAGATGAATGGTTATAATATCACCTTCGTTACCACGGCACAAACCGACGAAGAAGGTTACGCATTACTGAAAAATTTTGGTTTACCGTTCAAGAACGCTAAAAAGAACTAAAAGATATGGCTAAAGAATCGATGAAAGCCCGCGAGGTAAGGCGTGCAAAGCTCGTTTCCAGATATGCTGAAAAACGTGCGAAACTGAAAGCCGAAGGTGACTATATTGGCTTGAGCCAATTGCCACGCAACTCTGCAAGCATCCGTTTGCACAACCGTTGCAAGCTCACCGGACGCCCGAAAGGTTACATGCGCCAGTTTGGCATTTCGAGGATTCAGTTCCGCGAAATGGCTTCAGCAGGATTAATCCCGGGTGTTAAGAAAGCAAGTTGGTAATCGTTTAAATAATAGTTAAAATGACAGATCCTATTGCAGATTATTTGACCCGACTTAGAAATGCCATCAAGGCAAAACACAAAGTCGTGGAAATCCCTGCGTCAAACATCAAAAAAGAGATTACCAAAATTCTGAAAGAGAAAGGGTATATCCTCAATTATAAATTTGACGATGAGGTTAACTATCAGGGAAGCATCAAAATTGCCCTCAAATATCATCCAGCTGATGGTACTCCGGCAATCAAAACCCTGAAAAGAATTTCAAAACCAGGTCTTCGCCGCTACTGCGACACTGAAAGCATCCCGCGCGTATTAAACGGACTTGGAATTGCCATCATCTCCACTTCGAAAGGTGTAATTACCGACAAAGACGCCAAGGAGTTGAATGTAGGTGGTGAAGTATTGTGTTACGTTTATTAATCAAAGGAGGAAAGAACAATGTCAAGGATAGGAAAACTTCCCATTGCAATACCGGCCGGAGTAACCGTAACCGTTAGCAACGAAAATCTGGTCACCGTTAAAGGGCCAAAAGGAACGCTCACCCAGCAAGTTGATAAAGATATCGAAATTGCTTTGGAAGACGGCAAACTCCTGGTAAAACGCCCGACCGATCAGAAACGTCACCGCGCACTGCACGGTTTGTACCGCGCACTGCTTAACAACATGGTATTTGGCGTATCGACCGGATATGTGGTTAAGCTGGAATTGGTGGGTGTAGGTTACCGTGCCGAGGCACAAAACCAGATTCTCGACCTCGTGTTGGGATATTCGCACCACACTTATCTGCAGATGCCTGCGGAAGTAGTTGTAGAGGCAGTTACCGACAAACGTAGTAACCCGATTGTTACACTGACCAGCGCCGATAAGCAATTGATCGGACAGGTTGCTGCAAAGATCAGGTCGTTCCGTATGCCGGAGCCGTATAAAGGAAAAGGTGTCAAATTTGTTGGCGAACAACTTCGTCGCAAAGCTGGTAAATCGGCTTCTAAAAAATAAATGAGTTAATAATTATGGCTCTCACAAAAATTGAAAGAAGAGAAAGAATCCGCAAAAGAATCAGGAAAATAGTTTCAGGTTCTTCAGAGGTTCCCCGCATGAGCATATTTCGCAGCAATAAACAGATATCAGTTCAGTTTATTGACGATGTTGCGGGAAAAACCCTACTGGCCGTTTCTTCATTGAACAAAGAAATAGCTTCGCAAACCGGAACAAAGAGCGAAATTGCAGCTTCAGTTGGAAAACTTGCTGCTGAGAAAGCGCTTGCAGCCGGTATCACCGAAGCGAAATTCGACCGTGGCGGTTATTTGTATCATGGACGTGTAAAAGCAGTTGCCGAAGCTGCTCGTGTAGGAGGTTTAAAAATTTAAGCATTATGGCTAAGAATATCAAAAAGGTAAAAACCAGCGATCTCGAGCTTAAAGACAGGTTAGTAGCTATTAACCGTGTCACCAAAGTCACCAAAGGTGGTAGAACATTCAGCTTTTCAGCTATCGTCGTTGTTGGCAACGAAGACGGAATTGTAGGCTGGGGTCTTGGTAAAGCCAGTGAAGTAACAGCTGCCATCGCCAAGGGCGTTGACGCTGCAAAAAAGAACCTCGTGAAAGTACCCGTAATTCACGGTACCGTACCGCACGAACAGGTAGCAAAATTCGGTGGCGCACAGGTATTGTTAAGACCAGCTTCTTCGGGTACCGGAGTTAAAGCAGGTGGTGCAATGCGTGCCGTACTTGAAAGCGTAGGTATCCATGATATCCTCGCCAAATCAAAAGGATCGTCTAACCCGCACAACCTGGTAAAAGCTACATTCGCCGCATTGACTGAATTGCGCGATGCGTACACCGTAGCTGAACACCGTGGAGTGGCTCTGGACAAAGTGTTTAACGGATAAATCAACAAACAATGAAAATTCGCGTTACACAATACAAGAGCAAAATTGGTGCTACAAAGTCCCAGAAACTAATTCTGGAAGCTTTAGGTCTTCGCAAAATGAACCATTCAGTGATTCACGAAGCCAGACCCGAAATTTTAGGTATGGTTAAAAAACTTCAGCACCTGGTTAGGTACGAAGAAGTTAACGATTAATATTCATACAACATGGAATTACATAATTTAAAACCAGCTGAAGGTTCAGTAAAGAACCGGAAACGTATCGGTCGCGGACAAGGTTCGGGTCACGGTGGCACATCTACACGTGGTCATAAGGGAGCGAAGTCGCGTTCGGGCTACAAATCAAAAGTAGGTTTCCAGGGTGGCCAGATGCCACTTCAGCGACTTGTTCCTAAGTTTGGCTTTAAAAATATCAACAGGGTTGAATACAAAGCTATCAACCTCTCTGTTTTGCAGCAACTTGCCGATGATAAGGGAGTTCAAACCATCGATATCAATACATTGATTGAAGCTGGCTTTGTGAGCAAAAACGACAAGGTAAAAATCCTTGCCAAAGGCGAACTCAAAGCTAAACTGGTGGTAAAAGCTCACGCATTCTCGCAAAGTGCAAAAGAGGCAATTGAAAAATTGGAAGGAACTACTGAAATACTCTAAGCCCAGATGAAAAAATTAATCGAGACACTAAAGAACATCTACAAAATTGAGGATTTGCGCAACCGTTTAGGTGTTACGCTTTTATTCTTAATGGTTTATCGTTTTGGATCATTTGTAATACTACCCGGTATTGATCCTGATCCGGCAAACTTCGAAGCCCTCAGAGATCAAACTTCCGACGGGATTCTCGGATTGTTGAATATGTTCTCCGGTGGTGCATTTTCCAACGCATCAATTTTCGCGCTTGGAATCATGCCCTATATCAGCGCCTCGATTGTTATTCAGCTTTTAGGTTTTGCAGTACCTTACATCCAAAGACTCCAGAAGGAAGGAGAGTCGGGCCGTAGGAAGATTAACCAAATGACACGTTATCTGACTGTTGTAATTCTGGTTTTCCAAGGTTGGGCTTATTTGGCCAATCTTAGGTTCCAGTTGCCCGAATCTGCTTTTGTTGTAGGGGCTTTTGCCTTTAATGTAAGTGCAACAATTATTATGGCCGCCGGATCCATGTTTATCATGTGGTTAGGCGAGAGGATTACAGATAAAGGTATCGGAAACGGTATTTCACTCATTATCATGATTGGTATTATTGCCCGTCTTCCATTCTCGCTTACGGCTGAAGCCGGAAGCCGTTTGGCCGAACAGGGTCGAGGCTTAATCATGTTAATCGTCGAGTTGATTATCTTTCTTTTCGTCATCGGTGCAACGATTCTTTTGGTACAGGGAACCCGTAAAGTTCCGGTGCAATATGCCAAGAGGATTGTGGGCAATAAACAGTATGGCGGTGTTCGCCAGTACATCCCGTTGAAGGTTAATGCGGCTGGTGTAATGCCAATCATTTTTGCCCAGGCAATTATGTTTATCCCGCTTAGCCTTGCAGGGCTCTTTTCTTCAGAGACGCTGAGCAATATGTTCGCTTCATTCTCCGATTATACCGGATTCTGGTATAACTTGATTATGTTTCTGATGGTTATCATCTTCACCTATTTCTATACCGCCATTACAATCAATCCGAACCAAATGGCTGAGGATATGAAGAAGAATGGTGGATTTATTCCTGGCGTTAAGCCTGGTAAGAAAACGGCTGAATATCTCGATACCATCATGTCTAGAATTACATTGCCTGGTTCGATCTTCCTTGGGTTAATTACCATATTACCGGCATTTGCAATGATTTTTGGTGTAAACTCTCAGTTTGCCCACTTCTTCGGAGGAACATCATTGCTGATTATGGTGGGGGTAATTCTCGATACCTTGCAGCAGATCGAAAGTCACCTGTTGATGCGTCATTACGACGGTTTGTTGAAAACCGGCCGTATAAAGGGTCGTAGTGCTGGTGTTGCCGGAATATGACAATATTGAATCACTGGTTGTTTTCAGCAACCGGTGATTTTCTTTGTTTATAGTAATTGCACGTTAGCTGAAATAGCAATATATATCCCGGACGATAACTGTAAAGTTTTGGTCAATCGGGAGAGTTCTTTCGATAGATTGGTTTTTAAGCATCGACGCGGAAAATATGCTTTGCATGTAATAAAACTTTTCGGTATCTTTGCCGGCCTGAAAATTACAGCAATCATGATTTCTGTTGATTGTTAAGGTTTACCGCATATAACCCTGGAATAACGGGTGATGGAAACCTAAAGCAACCGCGGCAAAAACAGAAATTCGGCAGTTGTAAAATTCAATTTGCTGTTTGACCAAGTTCGACCCCGGGCTATACCGGTATAGAACCTGTCTTTTGTAAAGAAATATAATGAATTAGCTCTGAAAGGAGCGTTATTGGTTTGAGTGGAGTTAATCAACTTAAGAGTTTGGAGAAGTAATTTGTTTCTATGTCAAAACAATCATTTATAGAACAGGACGGAACCATTATCGAGGCTTTGTCTAATGCAATGTTCAGGGTGGAACTGCAGAATGGGCATGTAATTACAGCTCATATCTCAGGGAAAATGCGTATGCACTACATCAAAATATTGCCAGGCGATAAGGTCAAAGTTGAGATGTCTCCCTACGACCTGACAAAAGGAAGAATCTCTTTCAGATACAAAAATTAAAGTATAAAGAAATGAAAGTAAGGGCATCAATAAAAAAACGTAGTGCCGACTGCAAAATTGTAAGCAGGAAAGGACGCCTCTACGTTATAAACAAAAAAAACCCGAAGTTCAAACAACGTCAGGGATAAAAATGTTAAATTTGTAACGATTTTTTAATCCGTATAAATTATGGCTCGTATAGTTGGTGTAGACATACCAAACAACAAAAGAGGCGAAATCGCCTTGACATATATTTATGGAATTGGCCGTAGCCGCTCTTTAGAAATTTTGGAGAAAGCCGGTGTGGACAAGAACGTAAAAGTTAGTGATTGGAACGATGACCAGTTTGGCGCAATCCGTAAAGTAATTACCGAAAGCTACAAAGTCGAGGGTGAATTACGTTCGGAATACCAAATGAGCATCAAACGACTGATGGATATCGGCTGTTATCGCGGTATTCGTCACCGTCTTGGACTTCCGGTTCGTGGACAGAGCACCAAAAACAATGCCCGTACACGTAAAGGAAAGAAGAAAACAGTTGCGAACAAAAAGAAAGCTACTAAGTAATTGTAAGTAGAAATGGCAAAAAAGACTGGAGTACAGAAAAAAAGAGTCGTTAATGTTGAACCTGTAGGACAGGCACATGTAACCTCGTCTTTTAACAATATCATTGTTTCGATGACCAATAACAATGGAGAGGTAATCTCTTGGTCATCAGCGGGAAAAAAAGGTTTCCGCGGCTCAAAGAAAAACACTCCCTATGCTGCACAAACAGCGTCGGAAGAGTGTGCTAAAGTTGCATTCGATCTTGGATTGCGTAAAGTGAAAGTTTTTGTAAAAGGACCGGGTAACGGCCGCGAATCAGCCATTCGTGCCATCGCAAATGTTGGCATTCAAATTTCTGAAATTGTCGATGTTACGCCGATGCCACACAATGGTTGCCGTCCGCCTAAACGTCGTCGTGTATAATTATTGATTTTTAAAAATTAGAAAAGATGGCAAGATATATAGGTCCAAAATCAAAGATTGCAAGAAAGTTCGGCGAACCAATTTTCGGTCCCGATAAAGCATTTGAACACAAAAACTATCCTCCGGGAATGCACGGAAGCAGCAAACGCCGCCGGAAAGTATCGGAATATGGTTTACAGCTCAAAGAGAAACAGAAAGCCAAATATATGTACGGTGTGTTGGAGCGTCAGTTCCGCAACCTGTTCGAAAAAGCACATTCGAGCAAAGGTATCACCGGTACAGTATTGCTTCAGTTGCTCGAAAGCCGCCTCGACAATGTGGTATTTCGTATGGGAATTGCTCCCAGCCGTTCTGCTGCACGTCAGTTGGTATCGCACAAACACATTACTGTTAACGGCGAAGTCGTCAATATTCCATCGTACACGCTTCGTTCAGGCGATGTAGTAGGCGTTCGTGAAAAATCAAAATCATTGGTAGCTATTACTGATTCTTTGGCATCACGTCGTCATAACAAATATGCGTGGCTCGAATGGGACAATGACACCAAAGCCGGTAAATTCCTTAATGTTCCTGATCGCGAAGAAATTCCTGAGAATATCAAGGAACAATTAATCGTCGAATTGTATTCGAAATAAAAAATAATATAAGGTTTATGGCAATTTTAGCTTTCCAGAAGCCTGATAAGGTGATAATGATTGAGTCGGACGACAAAATCGGAAAATTTGAATTCCGTCCGCTCGAACCCGGTTATGGTATTACGATTGGTAATGCACTCCGCAGAATTCTATTATCATCTTTGGAAGGGTATGCAATTACAACGATCAAAATTGAAGGTGTAGAACATGAGTTCTCTACAATCCCAGGTGTAATTGAAGATGTTACCGAAATGATTCTCAACCTGAAACAGGTTCGTTTCAAAAAGGTTGTTGAAGATTTTGATAACGAGAAAGTTTCAATCACGCTTTTTGGTCAGGAGAAGTTCAAAGCCGGCGACATCAACAATTTCATCACCGGATTCCGAGTTTTAAACCCGGAATTGGTTATCTGCAACATGGAACCGGAGGTAAAACTTCAGATAGAGCTGACCATTGAAAAGGGTCGTGGCTATGTTCCAGGCGTAGAAAACAAACCAGCCGAGGAGGAATTTGGCGTGATCCCGATCGACTCCATCTTCACCCCAATGAAGAATGTGAAATATTCGGTCGAGAACTATCGAGTTGAACAGAAAACCGACTACGAAAAATTGGTTATCGAGATTCATACCGATGGTTCAATTCATCCGAAAGATGCGTTGAAGGAAGCAGCTAAAATTCTGATTTACCACTTTATGCTCTTCTCTGATGAGAAAATTACGCTCGATTCAGACGAAAAATTTGCCAACGAAGAGTTTGATGAAGAAATTCTTCACATGCGTCAGCTACTAAAAAACAAATTGGTCGACCTCGACTTGTCAGTCCGTGCGCTTAACTGCCTTAAAGCGGCTGATGTTGAAACACTCGGCGAGTTGGTTACTTATAACCGCAACGATTTGTTAAAGTTCCGTAATTTTGGTAAGAAATCGCTTACCGAATTGGATGACCTGCTGGTAAATTTGGGACTGAGTTTCGGGATGGATATCAGTAAGTATAAATTAGACAAGGAATAATTGAAATGAGACATAGAAATAGTGTTAATCATTTAGGCAGGACCAGTTCTCATCGTAAGGCTTTGCTTACGAACATGGCCAACTCACTTCTCCTGCATAAGCGAATCAGTACAACACTTGCCAAAGCTAAAGAATTGCGCAAATTTGTTGAGCCTCTTATTACAAGGGCTAAAGATGATTCGACTCACAACAGGCGTGAAGTTTTCAAAAATTTGAAAAGCAAAACCGTCGTTAGCGAACTTTTCCGCGATATAGTAGTAAAAGTTGGCGACCGTCCGGGTGGCTATACCAGAATTCTGAAAACTGGTAACCGTATTGGCGATAACTCAGAGATGTGTATCATCGAGTTGGTTGACTACAACGAAAATATGTTGTCGACTCCTAAAAAGGAAGTGGCCAAAAAGCGTCGTACCCGCAAAACAACAAAGAAAGCAGAAACAACGACTAAAGCGGCCGAAAACGAATCGGCCGAATAAGGAACAATCACTGCTCTTCATAAAATTTAAAAGCTATCCGTTATGGATGGCTTTTTTTATTTCTATTAAGTTGCTTGTAATCAGGATTGTTTTTTGTAGATCTTAATTTTCGCATCAGGTTTCACAACATTTTTAACTCCATTTTGTTATTCAAATAGTTATTTAACTGAATTAAGCAGATAAGATTTAATATAAAAGGAGTGTCCCATGGATTACATCAAAAAGAAGTTATTGGAAAAAGGCGAAGTTGAACGGGCTGTAGTCAAAAGGCTTATCAATGAGTTTGGGCATGTTGTAATTGAAGACGTGAACATCGATCAGGTCCTTACCGGGATGAAAGGAATCACCGGTCTTTTGACGGTCACATCAAAACTCGACCCTGAAAGTGGTATCAGATACCGTGGTCATACTATTCCAGAATTGCAGGAAAAGTTACCTAAACTTCGTCCCGAAGGCGAACCTCTTCCCGAAGGTCTTTTTTACCTGATGTTGTTAGATGAGATGCCTACAAGGGCTGATGTCGATTCATTGAGCAAAGAATGGTATAACCGCAGCCATGTGCCTGAACACGTGTTTAGAGTGCTCGATTCGATGCCATTGACCAGTAAACCCATGACCCAGTTCAGTACTGCAATCTTATCGATGGCGACTGAATCGAAATTCCAGAAAGCATACCGTGACGGATTGCACAAAAACGATTACTGGGACACTACTTACGAAGATGTTATGAACCTTATCGCTCGTCTTCCGGTGGTTGCTGCCTATATATATCGTCGTAATTTTGCCGATGGAAAATTTATCCCCCCGGATCCAAATCTCGACTGGGCGGCCAATTTTGCCCATATGATGGGATACGACAACAACGAAATTTATCGTTTGTTCAGACTATATATGGTGATCCATGCCGACCATGAAGGTGGAAATGTATCAGCCCATGCGACCCATTTGGTGGGTTCGGCGCTTAGTAACCCATATTATGCTTATGCAGCCGGTATGCTTGGTTTAGCCGGGCCGTTACATGGATATGCCAATCAGGAGGTGATGACATGGATTTTCGAAATGCTCGAAAATATTGGCGACTGCGGTTGCAAGGATGAGGAGAAAGCAAAGATTGAAAACTATGTCAAGAAAACCATTTCAGAAGGGAAAGTGATTCCCGGTTATGGACATGCTGTTTTGCGTGTAACCGATCCTCGTTTTACCGCCCAGCAGATTTTTGCCCAGAAATATGTTACAAACGATCGTTTGATTGATGTGGTTAATTGTCTATACGAAATTGTGCCACCAATTCTGAAATCTTTGGGTAAGGTTAAAAATCCTTGGCCCAATGTCGATGCCTTCTCCGGAGCATTGTTACAGCATTACGGAATTAAGGAACATTTCTTTTATACGGTGATGTTTGGTGTTAGCCGGGCTTTGGGAGTTTTAGCTCAGATTGTGTGGGATCGTATGTACAATTTGCCGATCGAACGCCCCTCATCTGAAACACTTGAGTTTTTCAAGGAAAAGGCAGGAATCTAAAAGCGAAAGATATTATTCGATCAGGGTAGGGGATGTAAAAATCCCCTATTTTTATTGTCAAAAATAGCATCACGATGGCATTTAAATCGCTCCAGGAATTTATTCATCTGCTTGAACATAAAAACGAGTTGATAAGAATTACGGGTTTTATTGATACCCAGTTTGAAATCACTGAGATAGCTGATCGTATTTCAAAAGAGGAAAGAGGCGGGAAAGCCCTTCTTTTCGAAAATAATGGAACAGGATTTCCTGTTTTAATAAATGCTTTTGGTTCTGAAAGGCGAATGTGTCTTGCGCTGGGGCATGAAACGCTCGACGACGTTGGAGCCGAGATTGAACTGTTATTCAAAAAACTGACAGCTCCTTCAAATAGCTTGATGGATAAACTGAAAATGCTTCCATTACTCTCTCAGGTGGCTTCGTGGATGCCAAAGCGGAAAAGCGGGAAAGCTGCTTGTCAGGAAGTGGTCATGGATTTTCCCGATTTGGATAAACTGCCTGTTTTAACCTGTTGGCCGGCTGATGGAGGGCCGTTTATCACGCTGCCTTGCGTGGTAACCCGTGACCCTGAAACCGGGATACGCAATGTGGGGATGTACCGTATGCAGGTCTTCTCGAAAGATTGTACAGGTATGCACTGGCACAAGCATAAAACTGGCGCCAGACATTACGAAGGATATAAAAGGCTGGGGCATAAAATGCCAGTATCTGTTGTGCTTGGCGGTGATCCTGCCTATACCTATGCCGCTACGGCGCCGCTCCCAGACAATATAGATGAGTATATGCTGGCCGGTTTTCTTCGGAAGAAAAAGGTCGAACTGGTCAAATGTTTGACCAACGATTTGGAGGTTCCTGCCGATGCTGATTTTATTATTGAAGGTTATGTCGATCCGGCCGAAGAGTTGGCCTGGGAGGGCCCGTTTGGCGATCACACCGGTTTTTATTCGTTAGCCGATTGGTATCCCAGGTTTCATGTTACCTGCATCACTCATCGAAAGAATGCTGTTTATCCCGCAACAATTGTTGGCATACCTCCACAGGAAGATGCCTATATTGGACTGGCCACCGAAAAGATCTTTCTTACACCGATGAAATTGACCATGATCCCCGAACTGAAAGACATGTTTCTGCCTCCGGCCGGTGTAGCGCATAATCTCACACTGGCAAAGATTCATAAAAGCTTTGCCGGACAAGCTGCTAAAGTGATGAATGCAATGTGGGGTGCAGGACAGATGATGTTCAACAAAATTCTGATAGTAACCGACGATAAAAACAATATTCGCGACATCCGCGCGTTGGCAAAATTGGTCTCCGAGAGGGTAGAACCCAACCGCGATATTCTGTTCTCGCAAGGGCCAATGGATGTTCTGGATCACTCATCCGATTTCTTCGCTTATGGTTCCAAAATGGGGATTGATGCTTCCGAAAAATTCGAAGTTGAAAGATCGCCAAACGACAAAATATACAGGTTGCCTGATTCGTGCCAATTTAAAGATTTGAAAGTACAAATCTCTACTTTGAAAGCGGTGAACAGCTCATTACCCGATCAGGGCATTTCGATGTTGATTTTGGCTGTTAAAAAGGAAAAGAAAGATTATTTGAAAGAGATAGCCAGCCAATTGCTAGCGATTGAGAGTTGTCGAATGATTAAGTTTTTCGTTTTTGTCGATGCCGAATTGGATATCCAATCGCTCGAAGATGTAGCATGGTTTGTTACTGGGAATTTGGATCCACGTCGCGATTGTTTGGTTATCGAACCCCATGCTGATGGTGAACCGTCACATCTTTTTATAGATGGGACCAGGAAAAGGCCTTCACAAGGTTTTAAACGTGAATGGCCCAACCCTGTCGTTTCGGATGCAGAAACGATTGCCAGTATCGATGCCAAATGGGACGAATTGGGATTAGGGCCGTTGATTGTTTCTCCATCGATAAGATATCTTTCTTTGAGAGTTGGATATGATGCAGTTAGCGATTTTTAAAATAGTTGGTACGTAAAATTTATAATGGTTCTAAAAAAACTTATAACTAAATTTACTATCGATTTATTGTAAAAACATTCGTTTTCAAAACCCATAAAATCAACAACGTGATGAAAAGTTTAAAAGGAACCCAAACAGAGCAGAATCTATTGAAAGCTTTTGCCGGTGAGTCGCAGGCTCGCAACCGTTACAATTACTATGCAAGTCAGGCAAAGAAAGAGGGGCTCGAGCAGATTGCGGCAATCTTTGAAGAGACAGCCATAAACGAAAAAGAACACGCCAAGCGCTTCTTCAAATTTCTCGAAGGAGGAATGGTTGAAATTACGGCCAAATATCCTGCAGGCGTAATTGGAACAACACTCGAAAACCTGAAAGCCGCCGCCGATGGTGAAAATGAAGAGTGGACAGAACTCTATCCAGAGTTTGCACGTATTGCCGAGGAAGAAGGCTTTAAAGAAGTGGCCAGTGCATTCAAACTGATTGCTAAGGTGGAAAAAGCACACGAAGAACGTTACCGTACGTTGTATGACAATCTTGAATCGGGCAAAGTATTCAAACGTGGCGATAAGGTAATCTGGAAGTGCCGTAACTGCGGTTTCCTGCACGAAGCGGCTGCTGCACCGCAAACTTGCCCGGCTTGTTTGCACCCGCAATCTTATTTCGAAATCAAGGAGGCCAATTATTGATGGTAGGGTAATTTCGAATCATATTGATATAACTTTTGCACCGGACGGCTTTCGTACCGGTGCTTTTTTCATTATTATTTTCCTCTCGGAAATATTCTTGGTTAAAAACGATTGTTGTATCTTGACCATAGAATTCAATTATATAAAGCAAAATGGATATCGCCAGCCTTATTAACGTATTGCCTAAAGCGGAACTACATCTGCACATTGAAGGAACATTTGAACCTGAACTCCTTTTTTCGATAGCTTCTCGCAATAATATTTCGTTAAAGTTTAAGTCGGAGGAAGAGCTTAGAGAGGCATACCGTTTTAATAACCTGCAGGATTTTTTGGATATCTATTATGCAGGGACCTCTGTTTTATTGAATCAGATTGACTTCTATGATTTGACGATGGCCTATATGCAAAAAGCAAAAGCCAATAATATTGTACATACCGAAATCATGTTCGATCCGCAGGCCCATACCGCCCGTGGCGTTCCTTTCGAAACCGTTATTCACGGAATTGTTTCGGCACTTATCGAGGCCAATCAAAAACTGGGAATTACGTCGAGATTGATTATGTGCTTTTTGCGACATCTTTCGGAAGAAGAGGCTTTCAAAACACTGGATGAAGCGTTGCCATACAAAGATTTGATTACAGCTGTTGGTCTCGATTCGTCTGAAAGAAATCATCCACCCGCGAAATTTGAAGCTGTTTTTGCAAAAGCCAGAGAGTATGGTTTTCTGGCAGTAGCCCATGCCGGCGAAGAAGGACCTGCTGAGAATGTATGGGGCGCACTTGATTTACTGCGCGTATCGCGTATCGATCATGGAAACAGTGCAATCGAAGATGCAGATTTGGTCGAAACGCTTGTTGAATCGAAAATTCCGCTTACCGTTTGTCCGTTGTCAAACCTGAAACTTAAAGTGGTAAGCGACTTGAAAGGTCACTCATTAAAGAAAATGTTGGATGCCGGATTGAAGGTGACGGTAAATTCTGATGATCCAGCCTATTTTGGAGGATATCTGAATGATAATTTTGTTGCCGTTGCCGATGCTTTAGCGCTTCAGCCTGAAGATATTATTTTATTGGTTAACAATTCTTTTGATGCGGCATTTCTCTCTGTCGAATCCCGAAAAAAATATAAGCATATGGTTCGTCAAAGCGTTGCTGTTTTAAAAAAAACCGCCCCGGGGATGCAGGGCGGTTTATCAAAAAAAAGTTAAAGGGTATAATCTATAAAGGCTTTGGATAATGTTTTATGGCTTCAAGATTCTGATTGATCTCTTCCTGAGGCATCTCGTAATCGGAAAGCTGACCGGTAAGATATTTTTCGTAACCCACCAAATCCATCAATCCGTGGCCGGAAAAGTTAAAGACAATAGTTTTCTCCTTTCCTTCTTCTTTCGCTTTTAAAGCTTCGCGAATAGTGGCTGCAATGGCATGAGTGGTTTCAGGTGCAGGAATAATTCCTTCTGTTTTGGCAAACAGAATACCTGCGTCAAAACACTCCGACTGGTTAATGGCAATTGGATTAACATAACCATCTCTTACGGCGGCACTTACCAGTGGGGCCATTCCGTGATATCTTAGCCCTCCGGCGTGAATTGGAGCCGGAATAAAACTGTGGCCAAGGCTGTACATGGGCAAAAGCGGGGTCATTTGCGCAATATCGCCATGGTCATATACAAAAGGTGCTTTGGTTAATGTTGGACATGATGATGGTTCTGCTCCGATGATCTCGATATTGGCTCCATGTATTTTATCCAGAATAAAAGGGAAAGCCAGACCAGCAAAATTACTTCCACCACCACAACAGCCAATAACGACATCAGGATTCTTAATCCCAACTTTTGCTAACTGTTTTTGGGTTTCAAGTCCTATCACAGTTTGGTGGAGCATAACGTGGTTAAGAACAGATCCCAGACTATAACGGGTTTGTCCGGTCGGATCGGTTACCGCAGCCTCAATGGCTTCTGAGATGGCAATGCCAAGGCTTCCGGGTGTATCTGGATAAGCAGCCAAAATATTGCGGCCAGCCTGAGTTTCCATGCTTGGGCTTGCCACGCATTTCCCGCCCCATGTATTCATCAACATTTGACGGAAAGGTTTTTGCTCGAAACTTACGCGAACCATGAAAACTTTGCATTCTATCCCTCCAATAAGCGAACAGGCAAACGAGAGTGCGCTTCCCCACTGACCGGCGCCGGTTTCGGTAGTCAGTCGTTTGATTCCAAATTCTTTATTGTACCAGGCTTGAGCGACTGCTGTATTGGGCTTGTGGCTTCCGGCCGGCGAGACACTTTCATTTTTGTAAAAAATCTTGGCCGGAGTCCCGAGAGCTTTTTCCAATGCAAAAGCTCTCACCAAAGGACTGGGGCGCCAAATTTTTAGCATTCCCTGAACCTCTTCAGGGATATCTATCCAGCGGTCAGTACTTACTTCCTGTTCAATCAGGTTCATCGGGAATACCGGAGCTAACATTTCCGGCGAAATTGGTTTACCGTCGGGGCCAAGCGGTGGCTGCATTTTGATGTCAGCAGCGAGATTGTACCATTGTTTGGGCATTTCCGACTCTTCGAGATAAATTTTCTTTTGCATCGTTTTAGTGTTTATGAAATATTTGATGTTGTACGCAAAAAGAAGAAGGGGATAAGCTGCGTAAACAGTCATACCCCCTTAGTATTGATGTGGTTACAGGAGAAACGTTTACGCAGCTCAACTCAAGCCACGCCAAAGCCAATTGCTACCCCTGTAATTTATAATTGTCATAATTGTTTAATTGTATGGCAAATATAATAATTGCTTTCAATACGGGTGTTTTTTGATGGAAAAAAATTTAAACTGAAGTTTTTTTATTTGTATTGTTGTTCTTTTAATAATATAGCCACTAACATGCGGGATGTTAGTGGCTTATGTTATTGGATATTTCTTTCTCGTAATTGTTGAACCAATTACAATGAATGAATTAGAATAGAATGGGTTATAGGTATCGACTTCTTCAACGTCGCTGACACGCCGCAATATTTTTCTGTCGACAAATCTATTGCTTTTTGGAGCTTTTCCGGCTCGAGATCTTTGCCCCAGAATTCATAGGTAATGTGCATGCTGGTAAATTGTTTGGGATGTTCGTCCGTGATTTCGCCCGAAACTTTAACATCGAAGTTGTCGAGTTTGACACGCATTTTCTCGAGGATCGACACCACATCCATTCCTGTACATCCGGCAAGGGCAACCATAACTAATGCTTTAGGCCGGGGACCCAAATCTTTGCCTCCTCCAGATTCTGCAGCATCGAGAAACAATTTGTGGCCATTTACTTCGGTTTCGAAAGCCATGCCCTCTTTCCAAGAAAGGTTAATTTCTGATTTCATGGGTTTTATCTTTAGTTTAATGTTACACTGAGTACATCGGCAATTGCGCTCTTGAAAGTCTCTTTGGGAAGTGCTCCCATTGCCATTTGCGGTTGACCGTCAACAGGGATAAAAAGAAGGGAAGGAATGCTTTGGATACCAAACAGACCGGCCAATTCCTGCTGCTCTTCGGTATTTACTTTATAAATAACCAGTTTTTCGCCATATTCGGCCTGAAGCTCTTCCAAAATTGGGGCGACCATTTTGCATGGACCACACCAGTTGGCATAAAAGTCGATGATTGCAGGTATTTTGCCTTCAAATTTCCACTCTTTGTTGATTTCGAAATTGAATACTTTTTCCTTGAAAGTATCAAAAGTAAGATGTTCTAAAG
>CAYOJD010000012.1:13368-43583 GCA_964404205.1 uncultured Prolixibacteraceae bacterium | reverse complement strand
ATTGGTATTTCCAATCATCGTAAAATCGCCCTTGATATTATATATCTTTTTCGTTGGGGAATACGATGATGTACGCTGCGTAAAAGCCTTTCTTACCTGACTATTGGCCACAAAGGCATTTGCCATTAGCAGAAATGCCGTTAAAATAAACAAACTGCAAAGCCTGCTTATCTTCTGATTATAATCTCTGTTTCTCATAACTTGTTAATTAGCTTGGTTTATGATGGGATGGAGATAATATAAAATGCTTTCACTGCACCACCGTTCTTTACCATATTGGCCACCTGCGAGGGGTTGCATTCAATTTCACAGATAATTTGAACATATTTCAGGTTGGTAAAAGCAGTCAGTTTACTTAAATCAACTACAACCCCAAGATCTGAATTCTTTTTCACCCGAACGGTAAGCAACTCAACCCCGGCAAAAGCACCATTGCTTTCAGCCAAACGACTGAGTGCCGTAAGATCAACCTCGGCACATACAGGAGCCGATTCACCGTACACATTTATATCCGTTGTAGTAATATAAACTGCAGGTTGCAGATCCGATATCAAACTTTCCAATCTGGCCACTTCATTTGGATCGGTCATGGCCGACATCATCGCCTTTTGCTCAACAACCTGAGCCTGCGACAGGAAGAAAGAAACTACAAAAACCGACATCAATGCCAGCCTCTTGATTAGGTTCTTACCCTTTTTACCGTTTACCGGCGCTTGAACTGCCGAAAGCAGTTGCTCTACAGGAAGATTCATAGATTTCATCATTGTTTATTTTTGTTTCATTTTGAGTTATCTTATGTTAGGATTGCATTGCGGGAAGCAAAATAATATGCCTTTTTACCCTTGTCCAACCCTTTACCTTTTGTTAATTCCCCTACAATTTACAACATTTATTAACATTTCAAAATAGGTTATCAACATTTTTTATCCACTTTACAAATCTATACCAAACCCATCCGATTTAAAATCCCCATTTTCGTGGATTTTAAAACCTTACGCTCAGGGCAATAGATAATCAGCAGATTTGATTAAACAATTTGAAATTATTGTTCATCTTTTTAAAATTACAACCTGAAAATGCAGCATGATGGCCATATAACACTCCAACAAACGGTACGGCAACCCCGTTAAAATTCGTTTCTCCGTAACCATTATCCAAAAACTGCCTGGAGGCTGCAAAATTACCCATTTTACCTAACATACAATCTTACAAAGAATTAACAAGAATTAAAAAAATCAAAAAACGTGCCAAACTCAATTATGGCACTGTATCGCTATCAAATCTCATCAATAATCTACGGTTAAATACGTAAGCGGGGCTACCTGAGGTTTCATTTCAGCACAAAATAATTGTACATATTATTTTGTTTAGCGCGGTTGCCAATAACCCGCCGCACAACCGCAAAACGGAATATTTAATGTCTTTTTGACAATTATTTAAACCAATTCAACCATTTTTGTATATTTGGAGCACTATTTTTACATCATTGTGATACACTTTTATCAAATACAAAACAGAATGTATTACAATAAATATGTTTTTTTTAGATAACATCATTAATAAAGCAACGATATGTGTGGAATTGTAGGAATTTTTGATATCAGGGGGGGGGCACAGGAGGGGCTCCGCACCAAAGCGCTGGAAATGTCGAAAAAAGTAAGGCACCGCGGACCGGACTGGTCGGGTATCTTTGTGGGCGAAAATGCCATTATTGCCCACGAACGGCTGGCCATTGTCGACCCTTCGTCGGGCCGCCAACCGCTCTACAGCAAAGATCAAAAACTGGTGCTGGGGGTCAACGGCGAGATTTATAACCACCGCGAATTGCGCAAACCACTGGAAAGTGAGTATGAATTCCTGACCCAGTCCGATTGCGAGGTAATCCTGGCGCTCTACCGCAAAAAGGGAATCAGCTTCCTCGAAGAGCTGAACGGCATTTTTGCCTTCGCCCTTTACGATGTCGAGAAGGACAGCTACCTGATTGCCCGCGACCATATTGGCATTATCCCGCTCTATATGGGCTGGGATGCCAACGGCACCTTCTACGTGGCATCCGAACTGAAAGCGCTCGAAGGTACCTGCAAGAAAATTGAAGAGTTCCTTCCGGGACACTATTTATATAGTAAAGAGGGCACCCCAAAAAAATGGTACCAGCGCGAATGGACCGAATATGAAGCCGTAAAAGAAAATAAAGCCGACATCGATGAACTCCGTCAGGCACTCGAAGATGCCGTACACCGCCAGCTGATGTCGGATGTACCTTACGGCGTACTCCTTTCGGGCGGGCTCGACTCTTCCGTTATCTCGGCCATTGCCAAAAAATATGCCGGCAAACGGATTGAAACCGACAATGAGCAGGAAGCCTGGTGGCCCCAGCTCCACTCCTTTGCCGTTGGTCTGGCCGGTTCGCCCGACCTATCGGCTGCTAAAAAAGTTGCCGACCATATTGGCACCATCCATCACGAAATCCACTTCACCGTGCAGGAAGGGCTGGATGCCATCCGCGATGTGATTTACCACCTCGAAACCTACGACGTGACCACCGTCAGGGCTTCGACCCCGATGTACCTGATGGCAAGGGTCATCAAATCGATGGGGGTTAAAATGGTCCTCTCGGGCGAAGGGGCCGACGAACTGTTTGGCGGCTATCTCTATTTCCACAAAGCGCCCAACGCGAAAGCTTTTCACGAGGAGACAGTACGCAAACTAAGCAAACTGCACCTTTACGACTGCCTTCGGGCCAATAAATCGCTGGCCGCCTGGGGTGTAGAAGGAAGGGTACCCTTTCTCGACAAAGCATTTATCGATGTAGCCATGCGGTTAAATCCCGAAGAGAAGATGGCCAAAAACGGTCGAATGGAGAAATGGGTGGTCCGCAAGGCTTTCGAAAACTATCTGCCCGAAAGCGTGGTATGGCGTCAAAAAGAGCAGTTCTCCGACGGGGTGGGCTACAACTGGATTGATACCCTGAAACAGCTTACTTCCGAAAAGGTGACCGACGAACAGATGGCCAATGCCAAATTCAGATACCCCATCAATACCCCCATGTCGAAAGAGGAATATTTCTACCGTTCTATCTTTGCCGAACACTTCCCTTCCGACACCGCCGCGCAATGCGTACCGTCGGTACCATCGATTGCCTGCTCGACCCCCGAAGCATTGGCCTGGGATGCTTCGTTCCGCAACAACGCCGACCCTTCGGGCCGTTCGGTCAAATCGGTCCATCAAAATGCCAACAGCTAATTTCTATTTAACAGTATTAACATCCTGATTGGAGAATTATCCGGCAGCAAGGTTGCCAAAGGAACAGGGAGTGCAGCGAAATGGCAATAAAATGCACCACTGAGAACCATTATCCCTTATTATACAAGCGCTCCGACTTTCCCGGGGCGCTTCCTTTTTGCACCGCTTCTACCATTCAGGCTACGTAATTTGATGCCGAATGGCGTTGAACCTATTGCATTGTTCATTGTTTATTCAATAAAACATTTATTTGACCCTAATTCAATTCAAACAACAGTATCAACTTAAATGATGCGATGATGAAAAAAGCAGTGATGTTACTGATACTCCTAATCACGGTTTCGGCCTATGCCCAGAAAAAGCAGAACGATTTTGACCTGTTCCGCGACAAAGCCAACTCGCTGGCCGGGAAAGATGCCCAATTTTTTAAAGAACATTTGTCACGTCAATTCGATACCCGTATTGGCGACCTCGATAACCTCTTCCCAAAATTTAACCGTAACTGGGGCGATCTGGCTATCGCGCTTGAGTTACGCCGCATTACCCATAAACCCATCTCGGACATCGCCGATGCATTCGGACAGAAGAAAGGGTGGGGAAATATAGCGAGGGAGCTGGGCATAAAACCAGGCAGCCCCGAATTCAAACGGATGAAAGATTTTATGGATGGCTACGAAAACAACTGGAAAACGGAGTGGGACAAAAAAGGAAAGGGCAGCAATGACCCGCACGGCAAGGGTCACGACAAAAACAAGGGTCACGGGAAGAAATAACCGCACTACCCGTCAACCGCTGCAAACGGATAGGCACTCGCCCCTTCCCGGTTTTTTTTGGGCTATCGCTTGGTATGGCGACCATCGTGCCGGCCAATGGGCCGCTTCGAACAAACAAACAACATTTAGCCAACATGGCCAAAAAACACAATATAACAATCGTTCGACACGGCAACAACGCCTGATCAACTCCGCATCAACTCCCCTTTGGGTCCATTTGGCAGGCCGTATCAGCGGGGATATGAAGCCAGTGTCTCTGGTGCGGAAACGGGTCAAAGAAAAAGTAGATTAATGGTCACCCGACTCGGTGACACCACAAATACTCTGAGATTCGGATATTCGAAAGTTTACTTCCCCAAACGGAAACCAAAAATCGATTTGGAAGCAGGCAACGAAGGCAAATCTTTGTTTACAAAGCGGACATCGCCCACCGAATAGAAGGCATTGGGATTGTGCTGACGGATAATGCCGACCACTTTAGCCATTTCGGCACGGTTGACAATGCTGTAAATCACACTCACCCACCGTCCGCTGGCTCCTCCTTCGGCATTGTGATGGGTAATGCCATAGCCGGCCTCTTTCAACGCCTCGATTAATTTGGTAGGATCCTTGCGGGTGATAATCTGCAACTGGACAATCCCGACCGCCAGTTTCTCTTCGAGCCATATCCCGATATAATTTCCGGTAGCAAACCCTGCGGCATAAAAGATATAGCACACCGGATTGTCGAGGTTCTGCATAATGCGACTGATGGCAATAATCCAGATAAGCACTTCGAAAAAGCCCAACAATGGGGCAAGGCGACGCTGGCCCCGCGATACCATAATAATACGTATCGTACCGATGGTTACATCGCAGATGCGCGCCAGAAAAATCAGCAAGGGCAGCACAACAAAATCGAACCATTCAAACCCGTAGGCAGTAAACATCTCCATAACATATTGATTAAAGGCTTTGCAGCCGGTTATTTTGCCGGATTGGACTCCAGTATCTTAAACAAATCTTCGGGGACAATATCTTCTTTTATTTTACCATTCTCGGTTATCGATATCCGGCCGGTCTCTTCACTAACCACAATGGTGAAAGCATCGGTCTGTTCGGTAATGCCGATGGCTGCACGGTGGCGTAGCCCCAATGCCGGGGCAATCTCCTGGTTTTGGGATACTGGCAGGATGCAACGGGCTGCACGGATACGGTTGGTACCGATAATCACGGCCCCGTCGTGCAGCGGGGCATTTTTGAAAAAGATGCTTTTCAATAACTCTGCCGACAGTTCGGCATCGAGCAGTTCGCCGGTCTGCACATATTCTTTCAACTCGTTACCCCTTGTTATCACGATCAGTGCGCCGGTTTTCGATTTCGACATGGCCTGACACGACTCGACAATGGCATATAACCCCGATTCGGTAACGGCATTGTTGTAGGGCCCCGAGAAGAGGTTCTCGATGGTAATCTTTTTATTGTTACGGTAACGATTGCCCAACATCAGCAGAAATTTACGCACCTCCTGCTGGAAGACGATGATAATGGCGATAACCCCGACCCCGAAAAGCTGTCCGAGAATAGAGCCCAGTAACTCCATTTTAAGCGCCCGAACCACCAGCCAGACAACAAACACAATAAATATTCCAAGAAAAATGCTGTAGGTAACGGTGCCGCGCACCAGCAGGTACAACTCGTACATGATAATGGCCACCACAAGGATGTCTATCAGATCGAGCAGGCGGATATGGATAAAAAGATCAATCATAGGCAAGATGCTTTAGTTTTGGCTACAAGTTGTATCGCCTGCACAGCTTCTTTTACATCGTGCACACGCAGGATATCGGCACCGCCCATCAGGGCAAGCGTATGGAGTACGCTGGTGCCGTTCAGCGCATCGCCGGCCGTGATATTCAGCGTACGCCAAATCATCGATTTGCGCGAAAGGCCCGCCAGCAGAGGCAGCTCAAACAGGTTGAAAGCATCGAGCCGGTTGAGCAGTTCAAAATTATGTGCGCTATTCTTGCCGAAGCCAAATCCAGGATCGATGATGATATCATTTACCCCCAGTAGTTTAAGTTGATCGACTTTGGCCGAAAGCGACAGGATAACCTCTTGGGTAACATCGTTGTAATGCGGGTTTTGTTGCATGGTAGCCGGCGTACCCTGAATGTGCATTAAAATATAGGGAAGCCTGAGCCGGGCAACCGTGGCAAACATCTGGCCATCCATTGTTCCGCCCGATATATCGTTGACAATAAAGTCGCCTGCTGCATCGTACAGTTTTTCCACCACATCCGACCGGAAGCTATCGACCGAAAGCGCTACACCCGGAAATTCTTTCCGAATACGAATGACAGCAGGCAGCAGCCGCTTCAACTCTTCGGCAGCATCGACCGCTTCGGCACCCGGACGGGTAGAGTAGCCACCAATATCGATGACAGAACCGCCCTGTTCCACAATTTCACGAGCCCTATCCACCATCTCCGCTTCGGTAAGATAGCGCCCGCCATCGTAAAACGAGTCGGGGGTGACGTTCAGGATGCCCATCACCTGCGGAGAAGCCAGCGAAATCAGCTCCCCACCCAGGTTGATGGTCGAACGTTTGTTATAGAATTTCTTGCCGTTGTCCTGAAAAAGCATAGATTGTAGATAAATCGGGGTGCAATGTTTCGAACGGCAAGATATTGTATTTCAAATAATAATTGCATTATCTGGCACAATAACCTTACCTGTTATCCACAAAAGTAAGCATAAATATCAGATCCGTTTCGCAAAAATTCATACTTTTAAACTTCAATTTTATTGATTTATGTCAAAAACAAACGAACAATTCGACCGCATCATTGCCATTTGTCACGAGCTGTTTATCAAGAAGATGATAGATTACGGAACGGCCTGGCGCATTTTGCGCACCACATCGATGACCGACCAGATATATATTAAAGCACAGCGGATCAGGTGTATCGAAGAAAAAGGAACTTCGAAGATCGACGAAGATGCCCGCAGCGAATATATTGGCATTATCAACTACTGTTCGATGGCGCTGATACAGTTGGAACTGGGCCCTTCGGAAGAGGAACTCGAGGCCGGCACCACTGAAAAGATGTATCTTGAGAACCTCAACAAGGCCAAATCGCTGATGCTCGATAAGAATCACGACTACGGCGAAGCATGGCGGCAAATGCGTATCAGTTCGTACACCGACCTGATCCTGATGAAGCTAAAACGGATCAGGCAAATCGAAGATAAGCACGGCAAAACACTGGTCTCGGAAGGGATTGATGCCAACTATCTCGACATGATCAATTATGCCGTCTTTGCCCTGATAAAAATCGAATTTGAATAGGTTATGATGAAATATTGTCTCGCCCTCTCGCGCTGGATTGTCGGAGCCGTGTTTATCTTCTCCGGTTTTGTCAAGGGAATAGACCCATGGGGTTTTCAGTACAAAATCACCGATTACCTCCATGCCTTTGGCTGGGACAGCCTGGCCTGGGCAGCCATGCCTGCCTCTTTTCTGCTCCCTTTTGCCGAATTTATCATTGGTGTCGGGTTGCTTTTTAGCGTTTTGCCGCGAATGGCTTCGCTGCTGGCACTGTTGTTTATGGCCTATTTCACCCCCCTGACCCTCTATCTGGCCATCAAAAATCCGGTTACCGACTGCGGCTGCTTTGGCGATGCCCTGATCATCACCAACTGGCAGACCTTCTACAAAAATGTGGTGCTTATTGTTTTGGCTATCGTTCTGTTTGTTTTTCGCAAGAAGCTCACGCCACTGTTCCCGGCCAAAATCGGGCAAGCAGGTGCTGCGCTTTTCACGTTCGCCTATGTGGTACTGGTTTTCTGGTCGTACCGCCACGAGCCGATAATCGATTTTCGCCCTTACAAAGTGGGCGTAAATATTCCCGAAGCGATGAAAATACCGGAAGGGGCGCCGACCGATCTCTATTCGCACTCTTTCTTCTATAAGAACCTCACCACCAACGAGGTGAAACAATTTACCGAAACCGATTATCCGTGGCAGGATACCCTGAACTGGAAATTTGAGTCGATGGGCGAGCCAATACTGGTATCGAAAGGCTATACCCCGCCCATTCACGACTTTTTCATCCAGATGGAAGATGGTACCGATGTGAAAGATTTCTTTTTCGACGATCCGAAGTTCACCTTTATACTGGTCGCTTACAATCTCGAAAAATCATCAGCCAAAAAACAACAGCAAATCAACGAGTTGGCCAATAAAGCTAAAAATGCAGGGATGAATTTTATCTGTTTGACCTCGTCAACCGGAACAACGCTTGAAAATTTCAAACAGCAACACCATCCACCGTACGATTTTCTGTTTGGCGACGAGATTACGCTGAAGACCATCATCCGCTCCAATCCGGGACTGTTGCTGACCCAAAAAGGAACCATTCTGGCCAAGTGGCACTACAACGATATTCCTGAAATTGAAGCCGTGCAAAAAAAATATACCTTTCAGTTGACCGAATAGTGAAATCGGAGTACCAATCAGCCGGACAAACGATTGATTTTTGACTGAATTGGTTAACTTTGCGACTGAATTTCTGAGATGATTATTTACCAATCAAACTTTTAAAAATAAGAAGATAATGAGAAAGAAAATTGTTGCCGGAAACTGGAAATGCAACACAACACTTGCCGAAGGTGTTGAACTGGCAAAAGCAGTTAATCAGGCTGTTGCCGAAAAAGGGGCCAAAGATGTAGTCGTTGTCCTGGGTGTTCCTTTCACACACCTCACCAGCGTAGTGGCTGCCGTCGACACCAACCGCATCGATGTATCGGCGCAAAACTGTGCAGCTGAAGCCAAAGGAGCCTTCACCGGCGAAGTATCGGCGGCGATGGTAAAATCGACCGGGGCTACCTATGTGATTCTTGGCCACTCCGAGCGTCGTGAATACTACAACGAAACCAGCGAAATCCTCAACAAAAAAGTGGCATTAACATTGGCCAACGGACTCACGCCCATCTACTGCTGCGGCGAAGCGCTTGCCATCCGCGAAGCCGGTACCCAGAACGAGTTTGTCAAGCAACAACTCGACGAAACCATTTTCAATCTTTCGGCAGAAGATTTCAGCAAACTGGCCATTGCTTACGAACCCATCTGGGCCATCGGAACCGGTAAAACGGCCACCTCGCAGCAAGCCCAGGATATGCTTGCCTTTATTCGCGGATTGATTGCCGACAAATTTGGTAAAGCGGTTGCCGAAGCCACTTCTATCCTCTACGGAGGTTCATGCAACGCAGCCAATGCCAACGAGTTGTTCAGTCAGCCCGATATCGACGGCGGACTAATCGGCGGCGCTTCCTTGAAAGCCGACGATTTCCTCGCCATCATCAATGCCTATTAATTGGTTTTCGGAAGGTCACTTCCAAAGCAATTCTACTGATACCGAAGTGGGTGAAGCTTTTCACCCACTTTTTTGTTTTCGATAGCCGATTTTGTTATCTTACATCGATTATTGACAAACTGTAAATACGATGCCTTTTCAAAGGAAAGCAATATGTATTGGCCTGATTTTTATACTCTTTTCGGGGAATGCCCTTGCCCATAATTTGAAAGGGACCATCAAAAACCGTTCGGGCGAACCTATTCCTTACGCTACAGTTTATGTCAAAGAGGTTTCGTTGGGCACCACAACCAATATCGACGGCGAATTTGAACTGGAACTGCCCAATGCCACTTTTACCATCAATTTCAGAAGCTTAGGTTACATACCCAAAACGGAGGCCATTCAGTTGGGCAATCAGGTAAAAACCATGAATATCGTTTTGGAGGAGCAGGTTCAGCAAATCCAGGAGGTGAAGATTACCGGCAGCGGTGAAGATCCGGCCAACGCCGTTATCCGCAAAGTGATTGCCCTTTCATACGTTCACCTCAACCAAATCAACACTTACCTTGCCGATGTTTACATTCGCGGAACCGTAAAGTTCGAAAGCATTCCGTCAATTATCCGGAACCAGCTAAAAAAGAGAAATATCAATATCAAGGCCGGCGATGTACTGGTGAATGAAACCATGAGCCAGATCCATTTTAAGGCACCCGATAAATACGACCAGCACATCAAATCGATCAACTCCACATTTCCCGACGAAGTCGATTTCCGGATGGACGATTTTCTCGGCTCCAGCCTCTATCAGGACAATATCGATATCTACTTTTCGCCGTTAGGCAAAAATGCCTTCTCGTATTACAACTATATTTACGAAGGGTTCGACTACGACGGGCAATACACCGTAAACAAGATCCGGGTCAAACCAAAACGGGGCGGCAAGCAGTTTTTCGATGGCTACCTCTATATTATCGAGAACCTCTGGTGCTTGCACCGTGCCGACCTGAATTTCGATACCCCTTTCGGCAAAGTGAATGTACGACAGGTGTACGACGAGGTGCGGCCGCAGGTGTGGCTCCCGGTAGGCTATAACTATTCATTCAACGGTGGAATGATTGGATTGAAAGCCAATGCCAAATTTGGGGCTTCTGTTCAGTACAACAATCTGGAGCTCAACAAACAGGTACTCGCAATGGCCAACTATCCGGCTGCCCGTGAAACCGAACAAAGTGTCGGGCAACCTCAACCCGCCCGACAGCCAGTGTCGAAATCGTCAAGTAAAAGAAGCAGTAAAATCAATGAACTGCTTGAAAAAGACAAACTGAACAACCAGGAGATGGGCAAACTGTCGCGAATGATGGCCAAAAAAGATGCAGAAAGCAAGCCCGATACAGCCCGGACATTAGAGGTGAAAGATAACCTTCAGGTGAAAGTCGACAGCGATGCCCGAAAAAGAGATACAGCCTACTGGCAGCAAATCAGGCCAATACCGCTTTCGGAAGAGGAATTGAAAAGTTTCCAAAAACGAGACTCGATACAAGTGGTCAAAAAAGCATTGATGGCACAGGATTCGAATGCGCTAAAGGTACACAAACGAAACTACGGCTTCTTTAACCCGCTGTTCTTTGGAACCCGTCGCACATTGAATGATTCCACATGGCAATTCAGCTATTCGGGGTTAATCAATATCAGCAAAATCAGCTTCAATGCCGTTGACGGATTGCTTGTCAATCAGGAAGCAAGTTTCACTAAAACATTTGCACCGGGCCGTTCACTCCGGCTTATTCCACAAGCCGCTTATGCTTTTCATCGAAAAAGCCTGATGGTCGGCGGAGTAGTTGCCCTGAGCTATGCCCCTGAGAAACGGGGGATCCTGCAATTATCCGGCGGTAAATATGGGTTCGACTTCAAAAGCGAACCTCAGCAGTTAAACCCCTTTGTCAACTCAATCGCCACCCTCTTTTTCAAAGAAAACTACGCCCGCTATTACGAAAGCCGTCAAATCAAAATTGAAAATCAGATCGACATCGCGAACGGAGTGGTACTTACTGCCGGATTGGGCTGGAGAGATTTGCGCCGTCTGGAAAACTCGACCCACTTCTCATTCTATCAGAAAGACGATCTGTTTCCCGAGAATCGACCAGAGAATCCGGAACTGACTGATAAACATATCAACAATCAGATTAGCAGTACACTGAGTATCAAAATTGAATATACGCCGAGGTATTTCTACCGGATGAAAGAGGGTGTCAAAGAGATGGTCAATTCTAAATATCCCACCTTCTATATTCAATATCGAAAGGGCATTCCCGATCTTTTTTCTTCGGTCAGCGATTACGACTACCTTGGCGGAGGGTTCACTTACGGGTATAAACTGTATACCTCATCGACCCTCTCGGCCGAACTGCACGGAGGCTGGTTCCCCAACAACCGTCAGGTTCACTTCTCGGAGTTCGAACATGCCCCTACCCAGCCCAGTCCGGTGATGCTGAAGGAATATCGCAACACCTTTTACAATGCCGGTTACTACCGTTTATCGACATCCGATCGCTTCGTCAGGGGACACCTCTCGTACAAAGCGCCCTATATTGTCTTGAAATATCTGCCCGTTCTGCGCAACACGCTTTGGCGCGAAATGATTTGGGCCGGTTATTATGGTTCTCCGGCCAACCCCAATCATATCGAAGTGGGTTACAAACTGCTGGAAGTTTTTCTTTCGGCCAATATCGGCGTATATGCCGGCTGGGACGACGGACGGTTCAATGGTGTAGGCTTTAACCTGTCGTTTATGATTTCCAATCAATAAAAACACGATCATGGAATACCTGAAACTTATTTGCCGTCTGGCACCCGACAACGAAATCAACCGTGAACTGCTGACAGCCGATTTGGGAAATGCCGGGTTCGAAAGTTTTACCGAAACCGACACCGAACTCGAAGCATATATCCCTTCGAAAGATTTTAAGCCAGAAATCCTTACTGACGAGATATTTACAGCCGGTCCGTTTTATACGTTCACCTACACTACCGAATTGATTGCCGACCAGAACTGGAACGAGGTGTGGGAAAAGAACTATTTCGAACCGCTGCTGATTGAAGAAAAATGCCTGATAAGGGCACCTTTCCATCGCGAATACCCTACTGCCGACTACGAGATTATTATTGAACCCAAAATGGCATTCGGAACCGGAAACCATGAAACGACCTGGCTGATGGTTTCAGCAATTCTGCAACAAGATATAGCTGGAAAGCAGGTTCTCGATATGGGTTGCGGTACCGGAATCCTGGGGATTCTGGCTTCGATGCGCGGTGCGGCATCAGTTACCGGAATCGATATTGACGAGTGGGCCTATAACAACACCATCGAAAATGCGGCACTCAACCAAATCACCAATCTGAATGCCCAACTGGGCGACGCTTCACTCATCCCCGGACTTCAATTCGATTTGATTTATGCCAATATTCAGCGAAATATCTTGTTGCAGGATATGAAAACCTACGCCACGGCGCTGAAAACGGAGGGTGAAATTTGGGTAAGCGGTTTTTACAGTGAAGATTTACCGGCTATCAGCGAAGAAGCTGCCCGGTGTGGACTGAAATACGCCACTCACCGGCTGCGGGCTAACTGGTGTGCAGCACGGTTTGACAAACGTTAGCCATCACAGTGATATGCCAATAGTGAATGGTGAACGAAAAACCGTGAATCGTCAAACAGCTCCCCTTTTCCCCAATTCGACCACTTCAAGATCTTTTATCACGCCATTGTCGAGTGTAAAGCGTACCACAGTGCGAACCAGGTGAAAACCATGTACGCCGGCCGCTCCCGGGTTGATATGCAGCAATTGATATTTCTCGTCCCAAATCACTTTCAGGATATGAGAGTGGCCTGCAATAAACAGGTTTGGCCGATGTTGCAGGATAAGCTTTCGGGCTGCGGGTTCGTACTTTCCCGGATAACCTCCGATATGGGTCATCACCACAGGAACACCATCGGATGTAAAACATTGATTTTGCGGAAATTCCGCTCGTAAAAGGTAATTGTCGATATTGCCGTAAACCGCCCGTAACGGTTTCAACGACGAGAGTTTATCGGTAACGCTGATATCACCGATATCGCCCGCATGCCATATTTCATCGCAGCTTTCGAGTACATGCAGCAGGGCATCGTCAACAAAATTATGGGTATCAGACAGCAACCCGATTCGGGTCATATGTGTATATGATATTAAATACCCGGGGCGACAACCTTATTACAGTTATCGCCCCTGATGTTATTATAAGCCTTTCAGTTTGTCGGCCATCGCATTGGCCAGATTGATGCAGAGATCGTATTTCTCCGGTTTCATTGCCCCTTTTTCCTCAACCGGCTCATAAACCATCTCCCACTTCATGGTTTCGGCAAACTTTTTCAGGTTGCTAACCCCGCCACCGTTCCACAGGAAATTTCCAAAGATGCCGAGATAATGGTCTTTAACGCCCATGTGTTCGATGGTCGACAGCAGAATTTCGACATTGGGAAAAAGCGAATTGTTGTAGGCACAACTGCCCACAATAAAACCTTTGTATTTGAAAATATCGTTGATGATATAGGATGGGTGGGTTTTCGACGAATCGTAGACCCTGATATTTTTGATGCCCCTTTCGCTCAACTGACGGGCAATCACTTCGGCCATCTGCTGAGTGTGCCCGTACATCGAGCCATAGACAATCACCACACCTTCATCGAAAGTATAGGTACTCCATTTGTTGTAACGATCGAGAATCCAGCTTAGATTGGTTCGCCAGATGGGACCGTGAGTTGCAGCTATCATCTTAATTTCAATGCCGGCCAGTTTCTTAATTGCCCGCTGCGTGTGCGCACAATATTTCCCTACGATATTGGTGAAATAACGCATGGAATCGATTTCGTAAAAATCAAGGTTGATTTCGTCGTCAAAAATACCGCCATCCAATGTCCCGTAGCTTCCAAAGGCATCGCCCGAGAAAAGAATCTTGTGGGTCTCATCGTAAGTCACCATGGTTTCGGGCCAGTGTACCATCGGAATAGTCTGGAACTGCAATTTGACCTTTCCCAAATCAAGAATTGAATTGTCATACACCTCCAGGACATGATCGGGCGAAAAGCCCAGGTTCTCGACAAAGCCGAATGTCTTTTTGTTGCCAATCAGCGTAATATTGGGATACCGGGCTGCAATGGCACGCAAAGCTCCGGAGTGGTCGGGTTCCATATGATTGATAATCAGGTAATCAATCGGACGATCGCCTATAATTGCCTGAATACGTTCAAGATAATCTTCAATAAATTGACGCTCGACCGTATCGACCAGTGCAATTTTGTCGTCGTGAATCAAATAAGAGTTGTAAGAAACGCCGTTGGGAATAGGCCAGATATTCTCGAAAAGATGGGTCCGGCGGTCGTTAAAACCCAAATAATAAATATTGTCGGCAAGTTTAATCTGATGGTGCATTGATTTCAATCTGAATGTTAATACAATATGGCCACAAAGGTAATAATTTATCCCTTTAAGGAATTATTTCAATTTTATATAAATGTTAAACGGATGGGAAACAATCGGGCGCAAATGTTTAGTTTTGCGGTACAAATTTTGGTCGAAAAATGGGTTTACAAAAAGAGAGCCGTCCGTTGATGTTTCCTAAAATTGGCCGTTGGGGCATTATCGTTGTTGCATTTGTGATAATATACGCCGGAACAAAAGGGTTTCAGTTTTATCTGGCACTTTACAAACCTAGCGTTGTTAAAACCGGTGTAATTTATATTCGTGAAAACGACACCTTCGAACAGGTATCGGCCACACTCGAAAAGGAGGGCTATCTGGCCAATCCCAAAACGTTTGCCATTACGGCCCAATTCAAAAAATACAATTCAGCCGTCAGGCCGGGAGCTTATAAAATCATCCAAAACTGGAATAACACCCAACTTGTGAATACGCTACGGTCGGGCGCACAAACTCCGGTAAATGTGACTTTTAACAATATCCGGCAGAAGGAAAGTCTGGCCGGCAGGCTTGGAAAAAGTTTAATGGCCGACTCGCTTGCCTTTTTATCGATGCTGAACAACGATTCGCTGATAGCCGCTTATGGCTTTACGCGCGAAACATTTCCGGCCCTCTTTATTCCGAATAGCTACCAATTTTACTGGACAACCACACCGTTGAAGTTTGCCGAACGGATGAAGCAGGAATACGATAAATTCTGGAACGAAAGTCGAAAAGCCAAAGCAGCCCGGCTTGGTTTCACACCGGTGCAGGTGGCAACACTGGCTTCAATTGTTCAGGAGGAGAGCAATAAAAACGACGAAAAACCAACGATTGCAGGGGTATATATCAATAGGCTTCGCAATAAATGGCCGTTGCAGGCCGACCCAACCATTAAATTCGCGCTGGGCGACTTCACGATAAAACGAATCCTAAACGAACAGCTTACGACAGATTCACCTTACAACACCTATAAAAACATTGGATTGCCTCCGGGGCCCATTAACTTTCCTGAAATTTCGAGCCTCGAAGCCGTGCTGAATGCTCCGCCGCATAACTACTTTTATTTCTGTGCCAAAGAAGATTTTTCGGGCTATCACAATTTTGCAACTTCCCTGTCGCAACACAATGCCAACGCGCGCAAATACCAGGCTGAACTCAACCGAAGAAAGATATTTAAGTAGCAAGGCCAATGATATTTACTTCGCGCTCGAGCCGGATATCAAATCGACTAAAAACGTCGTGAACAATCATCTCGGAGAGGTCGTAAATTTCTTTTCCCGAAGCATTGCCTTTGTTTATGAGCACCAACGCCTGTTTGTCGTGAACGGCAGCCTGCCCCACGCTCCGTCCTTTCCAGCCACACTGTTCGATCAACCAACCGGCAGCCACTTTTACCATTTGATTGGTGGCGGGATAGAGCGGCACTTCAGGGTATCGTTTCCTGAGAAGTTCAGCAGAGTCGGTACGAATCACTGGATTTTTAAAGAAACTGCCGGCATTGCCACATTGCGCCGGATCAGGAAGTTTCGATTCCCGGGTTGAGATTACCGCACGTCGGATATTGGACAGGCTAACCTCACCGAATTTATCGGCTTCGGTTTTCAGGGCACCATAGCCCAGGTTAAACTGCGGGATCTTTTGCAATCGAAAAACAACTGAGGTGACCAGAAAGCGGTTCAGCATTGACTGTTTAAAAATACTGTCGCGGTAGCCAAACAAACAATCAGCTTTAGTGAACCTTAGCAGAGAAAGCGTTTGTAAATCGATACCGTAAACTTCCGAAATCACCGATTCGGCTTCAACCCCGTAGGCCCCGATATTTTGCACCGGCGAAGCACCCACCGTTCCGGGGATAAGCGAGAGGTTCTCCACTCCTCCCCAACCATTTTCGACACACCAGGCCACAAAATTGTCCCATACAACCCCTGCACCTGCTTCAATGTCAATGGTCGTTTCAGTCTGGCCTGTCACCTCAATACCCTTCATTTGCGGCAAAATAACCAGTCCGTCAAAATCGTTGACAAAAAGCAAATTGCTTCCTCCGCCAACAATCAGTTTCGATGGGAGCTGAGCCAACTCTGGATACAACGAACAAAATTCAACCCAGTCGGCGGCCGATTCAAGGGTTAGAAAATATCGGGCAGAAGCAGTAATGCCAAAGGTGTTATGGAGGAACAGAGGGTGATTTTCGGTAAGAGAAAACATGGTTCATTACAATTTACGATGACAAATTACGACCGTCCCGGTGTTCTTTTCCCGGTAATAGCATCGCCAAACGGATACATTCAAAGCGGTTATCCATCGAGCAAAGCTTCAAAATCAATCTCTTCGTTATCGATTGCCGCTTCGGTAATCTTATGGTTTTCGCAAATTAATTTACGGGCCGGGAATTGCTGGATCATCATATAGTCGTGGGTGGCCATCACAATGGTTTTTCCTTCACGGTTGATTTCCACAAGCAGCCTCATCAATGCTTCGGAGGTCTCGGGATCGAGATTTCCGGTAGGTTCATCGGCCAGAATGATCTCCGGGTTATTCAGCAGCGCGCGGGCAATCACTACCCGTTGTTGCTCCCCTCCCGAAAGCCGGTGCGGCATTTTAGAAGCCGAACCATTCATATCGACCAGCGAAAGGACTTCGCCGATACGTTCCTTGATGGCTTTTTCCTGGTACCAGCCGGTCGCTTTCAGGACAAATTCGAGATTTTGATAAACGGTGCGGTCGGTAAGCAACTGAAAATCCTGAAAAACAATTCCCAGTTTACGACGCAAAAAGGGAACCTCTTTGGGCTTAATTTTCTCCAACTGGAATCCGGCAACAATGCCTTTTCCGCTTTCGAGGGGCAACTCGTTGTAAAAAGTTTTCAACAAGCTCGATTTTCCACTGCCAACTTTGCCTATAACGTAAAGAAATTCACCTTTATTTATAGTCAAATCAACGTTTTCGAGCACGAGTACCTCCCGTTGATAAATATCGGCCTTTTTTAGTTCGATGATTGGTTCCACGTTGAGCAAAGTTTTGATAAAATTCTATTTTTGTAAAAACCCATTCCCGACAAAGCTAAGGTTTTTGTTTGTTCGATTAAAATGTTTGGACAGGGTTGAAAGATTTTTATACCGGAATTTATAACAAATCCGTAAGGATCATGACAATAAAACAATCCAATCGACTAAAATTGAAGACATTATTGGCAGCCATGCTCTTCTCTCTGCCAGTTTTTGCCCAACATCTTGTAAAACCGACCGAAACAGGTGAGGTTTTCAGAAGTGGTGTCGAGCTGTTTCAGGCTGAAAAATACGGTTCGGCAATGCACCAGTTTGAGAAGGTGATGGCCAACTGTAGCCCCCAATCGGCTTTTTATGTCGAATCGGCCTACTACATTGCTGTTTGCCATCTCGAAAGTGGAAATGTAAATGGTCGTCAGGAGTTAGAGAATTTCATTGCCGAATACCCGCAATCGGCACAGATGAACGGCGCAAGGTTCCGTTTGGCCAATTCCGATTTTAAATTAACCCGCTACAAACAGGCACTGAAAGGGTATGAGTCAGTCGACCGTTATTCGCTTTCGCCCCAAGAGCGCGAGACCTTTTACTTTAATGCCGGTTATTGCTACCTCGAAACAGAAGATTTGTCCAAGGCCAAAAATTATTTTAACGAGCTGCGAGGCAAACCTGGCCCGTTAAGTCAGGCATCGGGCTACTACCGGGGCCATATTAATTATCTCGAAGGTAATTACGATGCCGCTTTAGCGGAATTTGATGAATTGGAAAATGTGCCCCAATACGAACCGATTATCCCTTATTACAAGGCACAGATAGCTTTTATTAGAGAAGAGTACAGTGTAGTAACCACCACCGCACCATCACTTTTTGCATCTGCCCCTAACGAACGGAAGGTGGAACTGGCCAAAATAATTGCCGTTTCGTACTATCGGCAACAGCAATATGGCGAAGCCATTCCATATATCGATATCTATACCAAAAGCAATGAAGTTACGCCTCAGGAATATTATGTTGCAGCGTTCTGTTACGAAAAGAAAGGCGAAGCCAACAAAGCAATAATCTGGTACGAGAAAGCTGTTGGCGGGAAAGATGCCGTGGCTCAGAATGCCTATTATCAGTTGGCCGGGCTCTACATGAAAAAGGGAGAAAAACAGCGCGGGATGTTGGCTTTCAGATATGCTTCCGAAATGGATTTCGACCCAAAAATCAAGGAAGATGCCATGTTCCAGTATGCCAAATCCACTTACGAACTCGACTATTCCCCATTCAACGAAGCCATTAAGGCATTCGATAGATATATCAGCGAATACCCCGACTCGCAAAAGAACGATCAAGCCTACGACTATCTGGTCAAAGTGTTTATGACCACCAGAAACTACAAGGATGCACTGGCTTCGCTGGATAAAATCAAAGTCAAAAGTCCGCAAATTAAAAAGGCTTACCAACGTGTGGCACTTTACAGGGGTATGGAACTTTTCCGTGATTTGAATTTCAAAGAGGCCATTGCCATGTTTAACAAATCGCTCGAATTCGGACAGTCGGACAGTCAGTTGAAGGCACAGGCTTACTACTGGCGCGGCGAATCGCTCTATCGTTTGGGCAAACCCGACGAAGCCATTGTCGATTACCGCAGTTTTCAGTCGATTCCCGGGGCCAACCGTACCAAAGAGTTTGCCACTTCGAATTACAATATCGGCTATATTCTTTTCAACAAAGATCTGACTGCCGATGCAGCGCCCTATTTCCAGAAATATCTGACTGCCGGAAAGGGCAAATCGCCGCAAATGATTTCGGACGCATGGAACCGTCTGGGCGACTGCCGTTTTGCCGAACGCGATTTTAAAGGGGCTGTCGATGCCTACGAAAATGCTTATACCGCCGGCAATTCGGAAGCCGATTATGCCCTTTTCCAGAAAGCCTTTGCTTCAGGGTTGTTGCAAGAACATCAAAAGAAAATCGGCGATTTGGCTACCTTGATGAGCCGTTTCCCTCAATCGCCTTATGGCGATGACGCACAGTACGAAACCGGCAGGGCTTACGAAAGATTGAAAGACGACAATAAAGCCATCAGCAGTTACAAATCATTGCTGACCCAATACCCCGAAAGTTCGCTCCGCCCGAAAGCATTGCTTCAACTGGGCCTTATTGCCTATAACCGCAATAACTTTGACGAGTCGATTGGCTACTACAAAGAGGTGGCCGAAAAATATCCTGACAGTCCGGAAGCCAAAGGAGCCCTTACCGGGATTAAAAATAACTATCTCGAAAGCAACAATGTTGACGAATACATTTCGTATACCAAAACATTAGGCAAATCGGCTACCCCAACTGTGAGCGAGCAAGATTCGCTCACCTATCAGTCGGCTGAAAAACTGTTTATGGCTGGCGATTCAAAAGCCAAACAACAGTTGGAAAAATATCTCGGCAATTTCCCCGAAGGCGGTTTTGCCCTTAATGCCCGTTTTTACAAAGCAGAATGTGAATTCAAGGAAAACAATAAAGCAGCTGCATTGGCCGACTACGATTGGGTATTGACACAGTCGGAAAATATTTTTACCGAAAATTCACTGCTGCGCGCATCGGAACTAAGTTATCTTACCGGCGATTTCAACAAAGCGCTTGGATATTACGAACGATTGGCCAAATTTTCGGGAAGCAACCAGAATGAACTGATTGCCCTGGCCGGACAGATGCGCTGTCAGTATGAACTCAAGAATTACCAGGCAGTCAGTGCATTGGGATGGAAGATTCGCAGTACAGAGAAAATTCCGCAGGAACTTGACCGTGAAGCCACTTATAAATCGGCAAAAGCCCTGGTTGAACTGAGCGACGGTGCTAAAGCCATCCCTCTTTGGCGTAAACTATCGGCTGATACCAAATCGAAAGAAGGGGCCGAAGCCAAGTACATGATGTGCCAGTACTATTTTGATAGCAACAAACTGAAAGAAGCGGAGAATGAAGTAATGAACTTTATCGATAAAAATACGCCCCATCAGTATTGGCTGGCCAAAAGTTTTATTGTACTGGCCAAAACCTATGAGAAACAAAACGACCTGTTTCAGGCTACCCATACGCTAAAAAGTGTAATCGAAAACTACGAAGTGAAAGACGACGGTATTCTCGACGAGGCTACAGCCTACCTGCAGCAATTGGAAAACAACAGTTCAGCTCAATCCGATAAAAAATGAATCGAATGATAAAAAACAGATATCACTTTTCGCTGGCAATCATACTTGTGTTGGGCTTCAGCCTGACTGCAGCAGGCCAGCGCGATACAACCAAACTCAATCAGGATGTAGAAGTAGTAAAAGCCTATCGTCCATCGGTAGCCAATGCCGAGAAGGTCAACCAACTGCCGGAAATCGACGACACTACACGGTTTACACCCGAATTCAATTATCAAATCAACAGCCGTCCGGTTACATCGGGTTTCGGGGCAACACCGATTTCTGCAGCCAAAATTCAGGGGCAGTCAAAATCGACCCAAGGCTATGGATTATTAAAAGCCGGGATTGGCAATTACTCAACCCCTTACGGCGAACTCTTTTTCAACAAACCAGGTTCGAAGAACGGTACTTTTGGGCTCCATCTGAAGCATCTCTCGTCGCAGGGAAGTGTCAAGCTCGATGCCGGAGAAAAAGTTGATGCCCCGTACAGCCACAGTACAGCCGAAATATTCGGAAGTATCATTCGGCCCAAAGTGACGCTTTCAGCCGATTTGAGCTACAATCGCGATGCCACCCGGTATTACGGTTATCCGACAGAGATTCCGGATGATATTCTGACCCATTCATCGTCTCCTTTTTTTGGCGACAAACAGTGGTACCAAAAAGGACGGCTTAACTTTTCGGTAAAAGATAACGGCGGAAAGGATAGCAAATTAAACTATCACACCGGACTTTTCCTTCAATATTTCGGGGCACTGACCGACCAGAAAGAAAAAAGCGGTGGCGTTTTTGCCAACTTCAGGTATGATGCCAATTTGGTTCAGGCATTCCTCGAAACTTCGTTCGAAAACTATAATACCGATAGCGTAAACTATTATCTGAATTATGGATTGCCACTTACCTCACAAAAGAGAAGCTGGCTGGCAATCAAGCCTTCTGCACAACTAAGCGGCGACAACTGGAAAGTCCGTGTTGGCGTGAACTTCTATTCAGTATTCGACAAAAAGGGCGACAACAATACCAAGATGTTCCCAAAACTCGATCTCGAATTTACGCCTGTCGAAAAAATAATGACCCTTTATGCCGGCCTTGACGGACACCTGCAAAACAACCACCTCTCCGCTATCACAGCTGAAAACCCTTGGGTCAATCCGGCAGTCGATGTTGCTCCGACCGATATGCAGTTGATTGCCTTTGGCGGGATCAAAGGACTTATTACCAATGGTCTCACCTATCGCATTGGCATTAAATACAGCAAGGCCAACGACCAGTATTTCTATGTGATGAAATATTTCGACCCGATGACCTATCTTTTAAACAATCCGGCCAATAGCTATTACGACAACGCCTTTATGGTAACTTACGATAATACCTCCACAGTTGATTTTTCAGGTGAACTGACCTACTCGAAAGGCGATCAGCTTTTTGTTACACTTAGCGGCCATTATTTCAACTACTCAACCGAGCAGCTTGATGTCGCATCGGGGATGCCTCAATTCACGGTCAATGTCACATCGAAGTATCGGCTAACCAACAGGATAACGGCTTTTACCGATATAGACATCACCGGAAAGCGCGAAATGATGGCCGGGGCCTATCTGCCGCCGTGGTCGTCACTGGCACCACCGGCACCATTCTATGTAAAACTCGACCCTTATGTCAATATCAAACTTGGAGCTGATTATCAGTTGATGAACAATTTGAAATTGTTTGGTCGGGTAGACAACCTGCTGAATCAACATTATGACTATTTTCTTGGTTACCGGGCTCAAGGGTTGAGATTGATGGTTGGTGCCGCTCTTCGTTTCTAACATCGGGTTAAAGTATCGTTTGAATCAGCGCTTAAAAAACAAATCAACTATAAATCAGACAAATAATAAAATAACCCCATAATTTAGAGGGTCAAAATAACCGTTTTTTCTTTCTGCAAAACGGGATAATTTACTATATTTGCCTACCTTAAAAAAGCAAACAAATTGATGCCGGCAAAATATTTTTTCTGTATGGCGAGAATATCTCGACATTGAAACTTATCTCGTCGACCATTTAAATTAAGATTCAAATAATGAGCGAATTAGAAAATAAAGCAAACGGTTCTTCCAACTACGGGGCAGACAGTATTCAGGTACTCGAAGGCCTCGAAGCAGTAAGAAAACGTCCGGCCATGTATATTGGCGATGTGAACATCAGAGGGCTACACCATCTGGTTTACGAAGTTGTCGACAACTCTATTGACGAAGCACTTGCCGGCCATTGCAGCGATATTGATGTGATTATCCACGATGACAATTCAATAACGGTAACCGACGATGGTCGTGGTATACCGACCGAACTGCACAGCGGCGAGAATAAATCGGCGCTCGAAGTGGTGCTTACAGTACTTCACGCTGGTGGTAAATTCAACAAAGACAGTTACAAAGTGTCGGGCGGCCTCCACGGAGTCGGGGTATCGTGTGTCAATGCCCTGTCGAGCTATCTGAGAGCTGAGATTCACCGCGACGGGAAAATATGGGAACAGGAATTCGAGAAGGGGGCTCCGCTTGGTGATGTCAAAATCATTGGCGAAACCGACAAGACTGGCACAACGATTTCATTCAAACCCGACGCAACCATCTTTACAACAACCGATTACAAATACGATATACTTTCGGCACGCTTGCGTGAGTTGGCTTTTCTGAATAAGAATATCAGCCTCAATATAACCGACCAACGTCAAAAAGAGGACGATGGCAGCTTTAAGCACGAACTTTTCTTCTCTGAAGCCGGATTGTCGGAGTTTGTTGACTATCTCGATGGAACAAGAGAAAGATTGATTGAGGAAACCATCCATATTTCAACCGAAAAGAACGATGTGCCGGTCGAAATTGCCATGTGTTACAATGCTTCGTTCACCGAAAATGTACACTCTTACGTTAACAATATCAACACGATAGAAGGAGGAACACACCTTACCGGTTTCCGGCGCGGGTTAACACGTACGCTGAAAACTTATGCCGAGCAGAGCGGGATGCTGCAAAAACTGAAATTCGAAATTGCAGGTGACGATTTCCGTGAAGGTTTGACAGCCGTTGTTTCGGTAAAAGTTGCCGAACCGCAGTTCGAAGGCCAGACAAAAACCAAGTTGGGAAACTCTGAAATCAGCGCATCGGTCGATCAGGCTGTCAGCGAAATGTTGGCCAACTATCTTGAAGAACATCCCCGCGAAGCAAAACTAATCGTCAATAAGGTTATTCTGGCAGCAACAGCCCGTCACGCGGCCCGTAAAGCCCGCGAACTGGTGCAGCGCAAAAATGTGTTGACCGGCGGTGGCTTGCCCGGCAAACTGGCCGACTGTTCAGACAAAGACCCTGCACAATGCGAAGTATTCCTTGTCGAGGGAGACTCGGCAGGTGGTACAGCCAAACAAGGTCGCGACCGTCGTTTTCAGGCCATTCTCCCGCTTCGCGGTAAAATTTTGAACGTCGAGAAAGCGATGACACACAAAGTTTTCGAAAGCGAAGAGATCAGAAATATCTACACGGCACTTGGTGTTTCCATTGGCACGGATGAAGATCCGAAAGCGCTGAATATGGAAAAACTTCGTTATCACAAGATTGTAATCATGACCGATGCCGACGTTGACGGTTCGCACATCGCCACCCTGATTATGACTTTCTTTTTCCGTTACATGCACGACTTAATCCTGAACGGATATCTCTACATCGCCACTCCGCCGCTTTACCTCGTCAAAAAAGGAAATCGCGAGCAATATTGCTGGAACGAACAACAGCGTCTTAAATTGATTGAAGAATGGGCCGGGGGGAACGAAAAAAGCGTTCACGTTCAACGGTACAAAGGTTTGGGCGAGATGAACGCCGAGCAGCTTTGGGAAACCACGATGAACCCCGAACAGCGTACATTGCGCCAGGTTTCGATTGAAAATGCTGCCGAAGCCGACCATGTATTTTCGATGCTGATGGGCGATGATGTTCCGCCACGACGGAAATTTATCGAAGACAATGCCACATATGCCAATATTGATGCATAATACAAGAGGCCGGATTTTTCCGGCCTTTTTTTATCTTTAACCGAATCAAATAGAACACCTATGAACATCTGCGTATTTTCGTCATCGAGCAATGCCATTCCTGAAGTCTATTTTAACGAAGCCCGTGATTTGGGCCGTTTGATTGGGCAAAACAACTGGAGTTTGGTCTATGGAGGATCGAATGTCGGGTTGATGCACGCCTGTGCCGATGCCGCACGCTCGTCGGGAGCAAAAACTGTCGGAATCATACCTGAATCAATTCACAGCCGTAATCTGGCATCGCAGCACGACGATGAACAAATTGTAACCCCCAATATGCGCGAACGCAAGTATCTGATGCGTAAACGTTCTGATGCCTTTATTGCACTTCCAGGAGGCTTTGGGACACTCGAAGAAATACTGGAAGTAATAACCCTAAAGCAACTTCACTACCACAACAAAGCCATCGTACTCATCAACACCAATGGTTTTTACGATTTATTGCTGGCCCAGTTCGAACGCTCTTATGAGGAGACATTTGCCAAGGCAGATTACCGCAAGATGTACTTTGTTGCCCGGAATGCCGAACAGGCCATTGGATACATTACCCAATATCAACCCGAAGAACTCGGCGCAAAGTGGTTCGATGTTCCCGGGCCAGCGAAAAGATAGAATTAAGAAGCATATTCGGTAAAATAATATTCATAACAAAATTATTGTTTTACTAACTTATTTAATATAAATTGCACGTAATCAGCAAACAGCCGATAAAACTGAATCAAGATTCCAACTGCAACCAAAAGAAACCGCTGATTTAAATTACTTATGATTAACACAATCCTTTTACTGATTGTAATTTCAGGGCTTATCATCATTCTTTTTTTGATGTTTGTGGTGATGGAACGCAAAAACAAAGCCATTCTTGCGAAGAAAGAAGAAGAGATTAAAGAACAATTTATCAATGAACTAAAGAAGGATTACCAAATAGTTGCAGCCAGAGCAGTTCTTAATGGCGAAGAACAGGAACGGACGCGGATTTCGCGAGAACTTCACGACAGTTTGGGAGGATTACTAACTGCTATGAAAATAGCGCTCTCGGGTATCAAAGAAGAGTGCCCCACCGGCGAGATGAAAGAAAGATTGCAACCAGTTCTTGGGCAACTGAACGACTCTATCCACGAATTGCGCCGGATATCGCACAACCTGATGCCCCCGGCCATCGTTCAATTCGGGCTGAAAGAGGCTTTGAACGACTATTGTATCCAAATGAGCAAGAATAACCGAACCAGTGTCAATTTTATCTTTTACGGCCGCCTTTTCAGGTTCAACAGCTCGATGGAAATTGCGCTGTATCGAATTGCCCAGGAAGCCATCAACAATGCCTTAAAATATAGTAAAGCAACCGAAATTAAGGTACAACTAATACAGGAAGAAGAATGGGTTAACCTAACTATCCAAGACAATGGAACAGGTTTTACCGCCGAAAACCATACTTACAGCGAAACTTCAGGATTAAAAAACATGCGGGCCAGAGCGGAATCGCTCGATGGCCGTTTAGATATTAGCTCCACAATCGGAACCGGAACAGAAGTGATCGTCGATTTTATACTGACGCCAAATCACGAATCAGGAGATTTAACGCGTTAAAACTGTCAAATCGACGCCTATATTCGAAAAAACCGAAAAAGTTAATGCTAAAATTTGTGATAAAATCAAAAATTAGCTTAAATTTATAGGCAAGGTAAATACAAAAATCATGATTAAAATATTGATTGTCGACGACCATCCGGTTGTAGTGGAAGGGTTAAAAAAAGTATTGCAGAACTACGACTGTCAGGCGGCATTTAATGGCAAAGAGGCTCTGGTCGCGGTTTTACAATTTAAACCCGACCTGGTTTTGCTCGACATCAACCTTCCCGACATCAATGGCATTGAGCTTTGCAAGACTTTAACCACACAAAACAAGCGTTTAAAAATATTGGCCATAAGCTATTTTAATCAACGCAGCTATGTTTCAAGAATGATTGAAAACGGTGCAAAAGGTTATATCCTGAAAAATTCGACCGAAGAAGAAATCCGTGACGCTATCACCGATGTTTTATCTGGGAAAGAGCATTACAGCGATGAAATTGTTGATTTGCTGCATAAAAAGAACGCTACCGAAGAAACCTTTCTCACCCGGCGAGAATTGGAAATACTACGGTTGATAGCCGATGGCTTCACCAATAGCAGCATTGCCGAAAAACTCTTTGTCAGTCCGCTAACGGTTGACAGCCACCGAAAAAACCTGATAATGAAACTCGATGCTAAAAATACGGCATCTCTTATCAAAATCGCGCTTAGCCGCGGACTGATCGAATTCAAAGACTGCTAAACCAACGGTTAAACTTTCTTTGCTCGCATCCCTGCATCAGACAATTTGTCAGTTGCATTTAGCTTTTGTAACCGTTAACCTCCACTTCAGCTACAAAAAACAGCCTGATCATTTTAACACCAAACACGCCTATTCTCAATAAAACTGAATCATGGTTAAAATATGTTAATCAGTTGTTACATTATGAGTAGTAATGCATTCTAATAGATAAATTTGTTACAACATGGTACGCAAATTGATATTTGAATAGCGTTAAATTTTAAAGAAAGCAACTATGGAAAGATTTAAGAAAATTGCCTCAGTAATGGCAATTGCCTTTGCCGGAGCCATTATCGCAGTTTTTGTTTATGCAAGGGTAATCCCCAACAGTAAAGAAATTGTAATTAAGGAAAACCAGCCGGTTCAGTTGGCCAGTTATACTTCAGCAATTGCGCCCCTGCCCGACTTGACTGCTGCTGCTGAAAAAAGTGTTCATGCAGTAGTCCATATTACAACAAAAACCAAAAGTTCGGGATATGGAAATGGATATAACAATCCGTTGTTCGATTTCTTCTTTGGCCCACGCGGATATGGGCAGCCTGAACAACCACAGTACAGCATGTCAACCGGATCGGGAGTTATTCTGAGCAGCGACGGATATATTGTGACCAACAACCACGTTATTGAAGATGCCGAAAACATCGAAGTTGTATTGAACGACAATCGAAAATTCACAGCCAAAATTATTGGCCGCGACCCCAATACCGATATCGCACTTATCAAAATTGAAGCGCGCGAACTCGCCCCGCTTAGCTGGGGAAATTCGGACAATCTAAAACTTGGTGAATGGGTATTGGCCGTAGGTAATCCGTTCAATCTGACTTCGACCGTGACAGCCGGTATTGTCAGCGCCAAATCGCGCAGTATTGGCATTATGGGCGGACAAATGCCGCTCGAATCGTTTATCCAGACCGATGCGGCTGTCAACCCTGGAAACAGCGGTGGCGCACTGGTCAACAGCATGGGCGAATTGGTCGGTATTAACACGGCAATTGCATCGCGCACCGGTTCGTACGCTGGTTATTCATTTGCAGTACCTGCCGCAATCGCTCAAAAAGTAGTCGACGATTTGAAGAAATTTGGCGAAGTACAACGTGCATTACTGGGTATTCAAGGTGGAACGGTAAACGATCAGGTCATCAAAGAGAAGAACCTCAAACTCGATAAAATTGAAGGGGTTTACATTGCCGGAGTAACCGAAGATGGTGCAGCCAAAAAAGCTGGTATCAAAGAAGGCGACGTAATCACCTCAATAAACGGCAGCAAAGTATCCAGCATGTCCGAATTGCAGGAGCAAATCGGACGTTTGCGACCGGGCGACAAAGCCACAGTGGTGGTCAACCGCGAAGGTTCGGCTAAACAATTTGACGTGGTTTTACGTAACATGAAAGGAGATACCTCTATTGTTAAGGACTCTTATTCAGTACTTGGGGCCGAGTTTACACCTATCACACCCAAAGATGTGGAACGGCTTGATATTTCAGGTGGGATACAGGTGACCAACCTGTCCAACGGGAAACTGAAAGAGGCTGGGGTAAAAACGGGATTTATCATTACAGATGTGAACAAAATTTCGGTTGAAAGTGTTGATGACATCAAAAGGGCCATATCAATGGCACCCGACAAGCGACCAGTTCTGATTGAAGGCGTATACCCTGATGGTAAATGGGCTTATTATGTTTTCAATATGAATGAGTAATCATTGCAAAAACATATTTTCAACTATTGTACAAAAGTTCATTTGTTTGTAACTTTGCGGACTTTTAAACGGAGAGCATGAGACAATTAAAAATTACAAAATCGATTACCAATCGCGAGAGCGCCTCGCTCGACAAATATCTTCAGGAAATTGGCAAAGAAGAGTTGATTTCTGTTGAAGAAGAGGTTGAGTTGGCCCAGCGAATCAAAAAAGGTGATCAGGCGGCATTGGAAAAACTTACCCGTGCAAACCTCCGGTTTGTCGTTTCGGTAGCCAAACAGTACCAGAATCAGGGGTTAAGCCTGCCCGACTTGATCAACGAAGGTAATCTGGGTCTCATCAAAGCCGCTGAGAAATTCGACGAAACCCGTGGCTTCAAGTTTATCTCGTACGCTGTATGGTGGATTCGTCAATCTATCTTGCAGGCTTTGGCCGAACAATCGCGAATTGTCCGTCTCCCCCTCAATCAGGTAGGCTCTTTGAATAAAATCAACAAAGCATACTCTAAATTTGAACAGGAACACGAGCGTCGCCCTTCGCCCGAAGAGCTGGCCGACCAGTTGGAACTTCCGGCTGACAAGGTTGCCGACACCCTCAGGGTTTCGGGTCGCCATGTATCGGTCGATGCCCCTTTTGTCGATGGCGAAGACAACAGCTTGCTCGACGTGTTAATCAACAACGACTCTCCAAATGCTGACCGTACGCTGATTGACGAATCGCTTGCCCGTGAGATTGACCGTTCTCTGGCCACGCTCACCGAACGCGAAGCCGATATCATCAGAATGTTTTTCGGAATTGGCTGTCAGGAGATGACCCTCGAAGAGATTGGCGAACATTTTGGTTTGACCCGCGAGCGTGTTCGCCAAATCAAAGAAAAAGCCATTCGCCGGTTAAGACACACTTCGCGCAGCAAACTGCTCAAAACTTATCTCGGATAAAAAAATAATCCACAATAAAGAAAAATCCCGCTGACTATCCGGTTCGCGGGATTTTTCTTTACCGGTGAATCTTTTGCAGCAGCCAGGCCATATTTTTGCCCAGATTCCGCATTGTTTCCAACCCTTCGGCATCATTC
>CAYOJD010000012.1:0-13358 GCA_964404205.1 uncultured Prolixibacteraceae bacterium | reverse complement strand
TTCAACACTTCGCCTTTGTTGCGGCCAAAAGCCACATTCCAGTAGGTCGAGCCGGGAACAACCATTTGGTTAATCAGAAAAAAGTTATTGATGGTTTCGAAGGTGTGCATCAACCCGGCACGGCGCGCTACCACCACCCCGGCTCCCACTTTTCGCGCCAACAGATGGCCGCCGCTGCGTGTGGCATATCCGGCCACATCAATCAGCGCCTTCATTTCGGTGGTAACATCGGCGAAATAGACCGGCGAACCGAGGATAATCCCATCGGCCTCTATCATTTTAGCCATCGCCTCGTTTAGCAAATCATTTTTGATATGGCAACGGCCATCCTGAAGCTCGCGACATTTTCCGCAGGCCGTACAGCCATGCACCAGTTTGCCTCCTACCTGAAAAACTTCGGTATCGATACCTGCCAGATTAAGCTCGTCCAAAACCGTATCGATAATCAGCCGGGTGTTTCCATCGCGGCGCGGACTACCATTAAATGCGACAACTTTCATAGGCTTGAAATATATTGGGGGAACAGATGATGTAAAAATTGCAACCCGGATTGGGTTTTAAAAATGTTCCGCGAAAAGCTGACTATCTGCTGTTCGCTCATGGCATCCTCAACGCTGTTGACCAGAAAATCGGCCTCGACCAACAGTTGAAAAACCTGATCGTCGATGGCGGTAAAAGTATGGTGCTTGCTGATAATGAAACCTATTCTTTCCACAACCAAGGGTTCGAAACCGATTTTAGTCAATATCTCGCGGGCTACCGGCGGACCTTCGGTCTCCTGCAAAGTGGCCGACGAGGTGCCAAATTTTCGTTCGGCTATGTGAATGCCGATATCGTGCAGCAGGGCGGTCAATTCAAGCGTAAGTTGTTGCCCTGCCGACAAACCTTCCATGCCCCCGAGCATTTGGGCATAGGCAAAAACCTTCATCGAGTGTTCAATCCGGCGCGTGTCACCTGCATTGCAGCTCATCATGGCGGCAGCCACCAGGGCTATTCTTTTATCCATTTTTCTTCACTTTAAGTAACTCCTGATATCGGTACATTTCGTCGCGCAGACGGGCAGCCTCGATAAAATCGAGCTCTTTGGCCGCCTTTTCCATTTCGCGTTTGGTTTTGACAATGGCTTTTTCCAATGCATCGGCATTCATATATTTGACCACCGGATCGGCTGCCACATCGGCATTTTCGGGCGAAACATAAGCTTTCTCCTTCATCGCCTTGTCGGGTCGATATTCCAGTCCGATAATCTCGCGGGTAGCTTTTACAATCGCCCTCGGCGTAATATTGTTTATCCGGTTGTACTCCATCTGTTTGTTGCGGCGATAGTTCGACGCGTCGATGGTTTGCTGCATCGAACCGGTAATTTTGTCGGCATACATAATCACTTTCCCGTTCAGGTTACGGGCTGCACGGCCGGCTGTTTGGGTAAGCGAACGTTCCGAACGCAAAAACCCCTCCTTGTCGGCATCGAGAATGGCCACCAGCGAAACCTCGGGCAAATCGAGCCCTTCGCGAAGCAGGTTAATGCCCACCAGCACATCGAAAATACCTTTGCGCAAATCTTCCATTATCTCGACCCGTTCCATCGTGTCGACATCGGAATGGATATAACGGCTACGAATATTCATTCGGGCAAAATATTTATCCAGCTCTTCGGCCATCCGCTTGGTGAGCGTGGTTACCAGCACCCGCTCATTCTTCGCGACCCGCAGGCGGATCTCCTCCATCAAATCGTCGATTTGGTTGGTACTGGGCTTAATTTCAATCGTTGGGTCGACCAACCCTGTCGGGCGGATAATCTGTTCTACCACCACCCCCTCGCTGCGTTTCAACTCGTAATCGGCAGGCGTAGCGCTCACATAAACAATCTGTTTTACCAGCTCCTCGAACTCTTCGAACTTTAGCGGACGGTTATCGATGGCTGCCGGAAGGCGGAAACCATAATCGACCAGCGTAACCTTGCGCGAACGGTCGCCGCCATACATGGCCCTTATTTGCGGCATCGTAACATGGCTTTCGTCGATAATCATCAAAAAATCGTCGGGAAAATAGTCGAGCAGACAGAAGGGACGCGAGCCTGGCGCACGTCCGTCGAAATAGCGTGAGTAGTTTTCGACACCGGGACAATAACCCAGTTCGCGAATCATCTCCAAATCGTAATTTACACGGTCGTCGATACGGCGCGCCTCGGCGTTTTTGCCCGACTGGCTGAAAAATTCGATCTGCGACACCAAATCGTCCTGAATTTGCCGAATGGCCAAATTCATCCGCTCTTTCGTTGTTACAAAAATATTGGCCGGATAGATAACAAACTGATCGTGGTTGTTGATGGCATACCCGGTATCGGGATCGAAAGTGGCAATCTCTTCAATTTCGTCGCCAAAAAAGACGATGCGCACCGCCTGATCGGCATAAGCAGGATAAACATCAACCGTATCGCCCTTGACACGGAAATTGCCCCGCTCGAAAAGCGCTTCGGTACGCGAATACATCGCATCGACCAATTGATGCAACATCGCGTTACGGCTCATTTTATCGCCCACCTTCAGGTTGGTTACATTGGCATGAAAATCGGCCGGGTTGCCAATACCATACAGGCACGATACCGACGACACCACCACCACATCGCGCCGCCCCGAAAGCAACGACGAAGTGGCGCTCAGCCGCAGTTTCTCAATCTCTTTGTTGATAGATAAATCTTTTTCGATAAAGGTATCGGTTACCGGAAGATAGGCTTCGGGCTGATAATAATCGTAGTACGACACAAAATATTCGACGGCATTATCAGGAAAAAACTGTTTCATCTCGCCATACAACTGAGCAGCCAACGTCTTGTTATGGCTCAGTATCAAGGTGGGGCGCTGCACCTTTTCGATAACGTTGGCCATGGTAAATGTTTTGCCCGAACCGGTAACCCCCAGCAAAGTCTGGTAAGGGATGCCTGCCATGATGCCTTCGCTCAACTGGCGGATGGCTTCCGGCTGGTCGCCCGTGGGCTGATACTCCGAAACGATTTTCAGTTCCATACACACGATAAATTACAACGGCTAAAGTACGAAAAAGGGGCGAATTCATCTATCGTCTTCGCAGCTCCACTACTACCGGAAAGTGGTCGCTGATGCCACCGGTATAGCGGTTGCCCACATAGGTCCGGTTGGGGACAGTCCGCCCTTTGGGATTGCGGTATTCCATCCACGGCTGGCGAAAGATGGTTGCTGTCTGGGGTACTGCACCCCACCCTTTTCGACTGTCGATGGTTGGCCCCGAAACAATAATCTGGTCGAACATCAAAAATTGTCCGTTGTGGTAAAGGGTACCTTCGCCGCGCCCGTCGGCCGGTTGCATCAGGTTATAGAGCTTTGCCGGTTCGAACTTACTTTTCGGGGCCTTCGCCGCGAGGTGCTGGTGTACCGACAGGTTGGAGGGTTCGTCGTTCAGGTCGCCCATGATAATAATTTTGGCCGAACGGTTTCGACCGAAAAGCGAATCGACCTGTTGGCGCAGCGCTTTGGCCGCCACCACACGTTTGGCTTCGGTCTGTGCCTCGCCTTCGGTGCGCGAGGGCCAGTGGGCAACAAAGAGATGTAGCGTATCGTCGGGGAGCGACACCATTTTGGCGTAAAGCATTTCGCGGGCCGAGCCACGGGCTTTGGCCGTTTCGCCTACCTCGATATTGCGCGTAGACAACAGGCTAAAGAGCGGTTTTCGGTAAAGCAGCGCCACATCAATCCCGCGGCGGTCGCGGCTATCGCGGTGCACAATGGCATATCCTGCACGCGACAACGCTTTCCGGGCCACCAAATCGTCGAGCACCGTTCGGTTTTCGATTTCGCAAAGCCCCACCAGTCCGGGCCAGTCGCCCGCCGTTGCCGACGAAAGCACACGGGCAATATCATCGAGTTTCCGGGTATATTTTTGATTGTCCCACTGCTTATCGGAGCCTGGCGAAAATTCGAAATCGGCTTTTCCCGGGGAACTTTGGGTATCGAAAAGGTTTTCGACATTGTAAAAAAGCAGCCGGGTCGATTTGGCCGACAACTGGCCCCATCCCTTTCCTGCGAAAGCGAAAAAGAGGCAACAACAAATGGGGAGGAGTCGCAACATGACAGGTTATTTTTTATCGAAAGCCGCGTAAAACGGGGTAACATCGGTGGCTATCATCCCGGCAGCGCGGGCGGCTTGCAAACCCAACTGTCCATCTTCAAAAACCTGACAGTGGGCGGGGGCGATGCCAATCAACCGGGCTGCTTCGATAAATGTTTCGGGATGGGGTTTGTGGTTTTCGACATCTTCGGCCGAGACCAGATGTTCGAAATAAGGGCTTACACCGGCTATTTCGAGGGTTCGCAGGGCCAGCAGCCGGGTGCCACCGGTGCCGCAGGCCATTGGCAGTTTGCCGTGATAGGCTTTGATGATATCGACCACCGGAGCGATGGGTTGGGCCAGGTGCATATTGTCGGCATACCGCTCCTCTTTGATGCGGGTAAACGTTTCAGGGTCGAAATCGAGATTGAACCATTCTCTCAACGCCATAGCGGTTTGCAGGGCGGGCTTGCCATTTAGCCGGTGAAAAACTTCGGGTGTAAACTCGAACCCAAACTGGGCAGCTGTCTGTTGAAAGGCAATAAAATGAATCGGGATAGTGTCGCAAATGGTTCCATCGACATCGAATATCAAACCTTTGGCACGGGGATCAACCTGAAGAATATTGTTCATTGTTTAATTGTTTTCGAAACGGGGCAAAGGTAGCCAATATTCGACCGGCATGCGGGACAAAGAACATTTATTAAGAAAACCTTCATGATACGCACCAAAGAATGGGAGGATTTTAGTAATTTGCGTCAACATAATACGATTCAAACATGACTGAACATCAGCTCTATTTACCAACCGTTATCCCGCAGTGGGGAATCTTCCTGGGGATTGCACTGGTTATCATTGGCTATGTCGACAAGAAAGAGAAATGGGCTTATGGCGGCTGGGCCCTGTTTGTGGCCACCGCATTGGCAGCCCTCTGGTTCAATCTTTTTGGAGGGTTTGCCCCTCAGCCCGGCGACACCCCGTCGGAGCAGATAGTGCAATTGGTTACCGCAGGCTGGCTCACCGTGGCCGGTGGCGCGCTGGCCCTCGCCTCGTTGCTTTTTCTCTATTTCAAACTGAAACGATACAGCGTGCTGGCCGTATTGACACTTCTCTTTTTCGCGGTTATTTTCTTTCAGTACAACACCCTGATTCGCGGCAACGCGAAAGCCATCCCGGCAAAAACAGAACAAACAAAATAAATTGCCTCCCCCATGACAAACGATATCAGCGCCTTTTGGGAGATCCTTAAAATTGTACTCCCGGCCTTAATTGTCTTTATCACCGCCTATTTTCTCTTCCGCGACATGTTGGAAAACAGCCAGAAACAGCGTGAATTCGAGTTTAAAGTACTTCATGCCGAAAAGATAACACCCGTGAGGTTGCAGGCCTACGAGCGGCTGACCCTTTTTCTGGAACGCATTGCCCCGCAATCGCTGTTGATGCGTATAAGCCCGCACCAGTTTTCGGTTACCGACTACCAGCAAGAGCTGTTACGAAATATCCGTCAGGAGTATGAGCATAACCTTTCGCAGCAAATTTACGTTTCACCCATTTTGTGGGAGACCATCCGCGGGGCAAAAGAACAGTTGATTGCCATAGTCAACAAATCGGCCGAAGAGATGGAGGGGAAGGCATCGGCCATCCAGCTCAGCAAAAAGATATTTGAGAATTATATGGACGAAGAGCATCAGCCGGTGCAGATAGCGCTAAACGAGCTGCGCCGCGAGGTGAGTAAACTTTTCTGAAAAATCTGGTCTATCAAAAAATCGGTAAAACCATGGAGAAACCATCCTATTTCAATACCAAAACCCCTTACCTGAACGAGGGCGAACCGGAACAGAAACGACAGGAAATCCTTCAATATTTCCGCGAAACCTACCAAGCCGACGAACACCTGTTCGAGGTTTTCGCCGATGAAAAGGCGATGTACCGCACGGCCGACCCACTGCGCCACCCGCTAATTTTCTATTTCGGCCACACGGCTACGTTTTACATCAATAAACTGAATATCTCGAAAATTATCAACGAGCGCATCAACCCTAAGTTCGAATCGATGTTTGCCATCGGGGTCGACGAGATGTCGTGGGACGACCTGAACCAAAGCCATTACAACTGGCCACCGGTAGAAGAGGTTCGTCACTACCGCAAAAAGGTTTTCGAACGGGTCGATAAGCTGATTCGCGAACTGCCCATCACACTGCCTGTCGGTTGGGAAAGTCCGTTCTGGATTATCCTGATGGCCATCGAACATTCGCGCATTCATCTCGAGACCTCGTCGGTATTGATCAGGCAACTGCCGCTCGATGTGCTGAAACCAATCCCTGCATGGAATATCTGCGCAGCAAGTGGCCCGGCACCCGACAACCGTTTGATTGATGTTGAAGGGGGGAATTTCTGTTTGGGAAAAGCATTTAACCATCCGCTTTACGGCTGGGACAACGAATATGGGGTCCACGAAGCCGAAGTAAAAGCCTTCAAGGCATCGAAATATCTCTGCTCGAATGGCGAGTATCTGCAGTTTATCGACGATGGCGGATACCAGACTGAAGCATACTGGAGCGAAGAGGGATGGAAATGGGCCACATGGAAAAAGTCGGGCCACCCGCTTTTCTGGCGAAAAACCGACAATGGCTGGAAACTCCGATTGGTTTTCAACGAAATTGACATGCCGTGGAACTGGCCGGTCGAGGTCAATCAACTCGAGGCAAAAGCATTTTGCAACTGGAAAGCTGCCCAAACAGGGCAACCCATCCGGTTACTATCGGAAGATGAATGGTACCTGCTCCACGACAAAGCCAAAGTGCCCAACCAACCCGACTGGAACGTGGCGCCGGGGAATATCAACATGGAACATTTCCAAAGCCCCTGCCCTGTCGATAAATTCAATTTTGGGCCGTTCTTCGATTTGGTGGGCAATGTTTGGCAATGGACCGAAACGCCTATTACCGGTTTCGAAGGCTTTAAAATCCACCCGTCGTACGACGATTTCTCGACACCCACCTTCGATATGAAACATAACCTGATAAAAGGCGGTTCGTGGATTTCGACCGGCAACGAGGCTACCCGCGACTCGCGCTATGCTTTTCGTCGCCATTTCTATCAACACGCCGGGTTTAGGTATGTCGAATCGGAACATCCGGTGGTGGTTCAGACTGATATTTACGAAACCGACCCCGAGGTAATTGAATTTTGTGAGACCCATTATGGCGAACCGCTCCAGTGTATCTCGAACTACCAACTGGCAGTGGCACAATATTGCATCGGCCTCTTTAACGGAAAACCGATGGGCAAAGCGCTCGACCTGGGTTGTAAAACAGGCCGTGTCAGCTGGGAACTGGCTAAATATTTCGACAAGGTTACCGGATTGGATTTCACCGCGCGCATGATTCGCGTGGCCATTCAACTACAGGAGCAGGGGCGGTTCAACTATATTTTCCCGGAAGAGGGCGAACTTTGCTCGTACCACCAGCCCACGCTCGAACAGTTTGGGTTCCGTGATCTAACCGGGAAAGTGGAATTTTTCCAGGCCGACGCCTCGAATATGAAACCGATTTTTACCGGTTACGACCTGATTTTGGTCAACGATATTCTCGACCAGATGTACAATCCGCGAATCTTCCTGCAAAGTATCGGCCAGCGGCTGAACGAAAACGGAATATTGGTAATTGCCACCGGGTTCGACTGGCAGCCGCAATTCACCAAACCCGAAAATCAGATTGGGGGCTATCGCCATGCCGGCGAGCAAATATGGGGCATCGACGATATGAAATCGCTACTGGATAACACATTTGTTCAGGTTGGCAAACCGGAACAGATGCTCTCGATATTACGTCAAAACCGACGTAAGTCGAAACTGAAAGAGTTACAGGTAACCGTTTGGCAGAAACGCTAAGCGGTTATTCCATCCATTTTTTCAATGTATTGATGACCATCTCTTTCTGTGCGTCAGGCAATGTACCAATACGTGTACGGTGCGAATTTCCGGCTTGAACAATTTTAATCACGTTCGGATTTTTGCCTGGTTCCATAGCCGATGCGCTCCATGGGTCGATTCCGCCGTAAATCATCAGCACATTTTTGGCATCGCGCCGAATATATTGGTCAGTTCTCAGGCTCATTTCAGGCTGATACGGGAATGTAATTTCCGGCGTCAAAAAAAGGCGCGATGTATAATCCTTCATATTCTGCGTTTCGATTAGCTTGCCGAAAGGTTTCGGGTCGTAAGCATAGTAGCCCAGCTCGCGGTGGGCCTGAATAAAAAACGGCGCAATGGCTTTGCTCTGCTCCATATCGAAGTAATCGACACCGCTAATCTTTTGCCAGTAATCGAAAACTTTCTTGTCCGAACTATCGACAGATGGGATTTCGGCAATAGGATGTCCCCATTGCCAGAATGAGAAGGCATATTCCAATACCGCATAATCGTAAATCTCATTTAGCGGGACAATAAACGTATAGTTCTTCTCTTTGCAGAAATGTTCGAGCATTGGCATCAGCGACTCTTTTCGCTTCAGCAGCTCTTTCTGAAAAACAAAGACCTTTTCCCGGTCGACTTTGGTGCCTACTTTTTTGTTGATAAACTTTGAATGGCGCCTATCTTCGTACGAGAAGTTGAGCGGCCCGACATAAGGCACCGAAACATCCACATCGTTGGGGTACAACATGCGGTGGTACATCACCGTTTGCCCGCCTTTGCTGATGCCGGTGGTAAGCCACTTCTCTCCATACAGTTTCTTGAAAATGGTAATGATATGATGATGGTCGGCCGCCGCATTTTCGACAGTCAACTGGCTCCAATCAATCGACCGGGGAGCCGATTCGCCAAAAAAGCGGTGTTCGGCAAAAAGCTGATTGGCATTGAGTATCGGGCACAATTCGTTCAGATATCTTTCGTTGGCCGCATAGTTACCCACATAACCTTCGGTAATCATCACGACCGGGCGTTCGAACGCCAAATGCGACAGGAAAACCCGCTGCGGGAAAAACCCCTGCGTCGTGTCTTTGTGGTTGACCGGCTGTTTAACCATTATCACATAAGCTTCCTGAAAAAAACTGTTGTTGGCCATCTTTTCCACCGACAAAATATCGGGCATGGCTTTCAATTTCTCGGCCAGCGGCTGGGCTAAAACCACCTGTGCAATGAACAACAGGCTAACGAAGAGCAATAAAAATCTTTTCATCATCATTCCAAAAAATAGTATCGAGGTTGCCGAAAGCGGTTCCGGCAACTGTTTCGCAAAATAAAATTAAAATGCAGGATTAAAAATGGCGATGCTCACTTCTTTCGATAATTTCGTCCTGCAAATCTTTGCCCAAATCATTGAAGTAGTCGCTGTAACCGGCTACCCGTACAATCAGGTCGCGATACATCTCCGGATGCTTCTGCGCGTCGCGAAGCGTATCAGCCGAAACAACATTGAACTGAATATGGTGACCATCGAGCCGGAAATAACTCCGCACCAGCGACGATACCTGACGGATGGATTGTTCATTATCGAAGAAACCGGTGGTAAATTTTTGGTTTAGCAATGTTCCTCCGGTACAAAGATGGTCTATTTTGGCTGCCGATTTTATCACCGCGGTTGGCCCTTTGGTGTCGGCTCCCTGTACCGGCGATATCCCCTCTGAGAGTGGTGTTTTTGCCTTGCGTCCATCGGGCAGCGCCCCAATAACGCTTCCAAAATAGACATGGCAGGTGGTAGGCAACAAATTGACCCTGTGTACACCGCCACGGGTATTGGGTTTGCCGTTCAGTGCGTTATAGTAGATGGCAAAGATTTCGCGCAGATGGTCGTCGGCCCGGTCGTCATCATTGCCATATTTGGGCATCTCGTAAAGCATGCGGTAGCGCAGTTTCTCGTCTCCGTCGAAATTAAGGTCGAGAGCTGTTACCAATGCTTTCCAACTGATGGTTTTCTCGTCGAAAACAAGCGTTTTGATGGCGGCAAAGCAGTCGGTTAGCGTACCCAATCCAACACCCTGAACGTAGGTGGTATTGTAACGTGCGCCGCCGGCTACATAATCGGTGCCATTGGCCACGCAGTCGTCGATAATCAGCGAGAGAAACGGGACCGGCATGTGGCGGGCAAAAATCCGCTCGATGGTGTTGTTTCCTTTAATCTTGATATCCATAAAATAGCCCAGTTGCTTGCGGAAAGCGTCCAGAAACTGGTCGAAAGAATGGAAACTGTCGGGGGTGCCCGTTTGCAGGCCAATGGTTTTTCCGGTGCGTGGATCGACACCGTTGTGCAGTACCAGTTCAAGCACTTTGGGCATATTAAAATAGCCGGTCAGGATGTAGGCTTCAGTGCCAAAAGCACCCGACTCGACACAGCCACTCGCCCCGCCGTTACGGGCATCGACAATCGATTTGCCCTGACGGGTTAATTCCTGAATGATGGCATCGGTATTAAAAATCGATGGCTGTCCGAAGCCTGTTTTCACAATGCGGATAGCCCGGTCGATAAAACTATCGGGATTTTTCTTGCTCAGCTGCACCATCGAGCTGGGCTGCAGCAGGCGCATCTCTTCGATGACATCGAGAATAACAAACGACATTTCGTTTACTGCATCGGAACCATCGGCCTTTACGCCGCCCACATTAATCAGTGCGAAATCGGTATAGGTATTGCTCTCCTCGGCCGTTACGCCCACCTTTGGCGGCGACGGGTGGTTATTGAATTTTATCCAAAAGGCTTGCAACAACTCTACCGCTTTCTCTTTAGTCAGCGTTCCGTTGGCCATCCCTTTTTGCCAGAAGGGCAGCAGGTGCTGGTCCAAGCGACCGGGATTAAACGAATCCCAGGGGTTGAGTTCGGTAACCACCCCCACATGGACAAACCAGTAATATTGCAATGCTTCGTGAAAAGTTTCGGGTTGGCGGGCCGGAACCCTTCGGCAAACAATTGCCATCTGTTGCAACTCATCACGGCGAACGGCATTGTTTTCGGTGGCAGCCAACGCTTCCAATTTTTCGGCATGACGTTCGGCCCAACGGATAATAGCCCGGGCCGAAATCTCCATGGCTTTCAACTCTTCACGCTTGTCGTATGCCAGCGGGTCGTTGATAAAATCGAGCTGAGAGATGGCTTCGTGAATATCGTCGATGATGTTGACCATTCCCTTACGGTAGATTTTATCGCCGGCTACCGTGTGACCGGGGGCACGCTGTTCTTGAAACTCGGTAAAAATTCCTGCTTCGTATGCGGCAACCCATTCGTCCGACATATTGGCAAAAATACGGTCGCGGTTGGTTTTGCCTGTCCAATAAGGGATGATAATCTCTTCGTAAGCTTTGCGCGTTGCGGCATCTGACTGGAAGGAAACTTTCGCGCGATTGTGCAGAATCTCCAAATCCTTTAGCTGGTGCAGCGAAATCTCGGGATAAGTTGGCGTGGCTTTGGGGGCAGGCCCGCGTTCGCCAACAATCAGCTCGCCTTCGTTGATACAGATAAACTTATTTTCGAGGATATATTGAAATGCCAGCGCCCTTTGCACCGGAACCGAAGCGCCCTGGGCCACTCCGCTTTGATAAAATTCGGTTACCAGAAGCGCCCGTTCGGCCGAAATACAGTTAATGGCTTCGAGCGACTTTTTTCTCAGTTGTCTAATGCGTTCGTTCATCACTTATTTGGATTTAATTGTTTGCAAAAAATATATTGACGATTACCCCCCAATGGTTACAGCCACTCCCAATGCCGAGAGTTGCCCCTTCACCTGAAGGAGTGCTTCCCGTTTCATCGACGGCACTTTTTCGAAGTGATTTTCCATGTCCATCCGTTGATATTTGTGCGCGGCAATGGCGTGATAAGGCAACAAATCGACCCCATCAATCCGGCTTTGGTTTCGTTGCAGAAAAAGAGCGATCTCCTCCAGTTGCGCAGGCGCATCGTTGATACCTGGAATAACGGGCAGACGCACCCTCACCGTTTTCCCTTCTACAAGCAGATAGTCGAGGTTTTGATGAATCAGGTCGGGATAAACCCCTGTGGTTTCGAAATGGAGCCGATGGTCGAGCGTTTTGATATCGAAAAGAAAGAGGTTGGTCAGTGGCGCGATGGCCCGAAAGCTATTGGTTGGGGCGTAGCCCGATGTATCGACAGCCGTATGGATTCCCGCTTCGCGGCAAAGGGTCAGCATCTCGGTAAGAAAATGCAGTTGCATCATCGGCTCGCCACCCGAGAAGGTGACACCACCCGACGACTCTTCCATAAAGATGCGCTCTTTCAGCAGTTCGTCGAAAAGCGCTGTAGCCGAAATGGCGTAACCCACCGGTTCGTCGCGGCTGAAACAACTTCCATCGACTACAATATTGCGCCGATAGCTTTCGGTACCGGAGAGCTGGCTCTCCGGATTGTGGCACCAGAGGCAACGCAACGGACACCCCTTCAGGAAAACCGTGGTGCGGATTCCAGGGCCATCGTTAACCGAAAAACGCTTGATATCAAATACAATTCCCTCCATTGGGTCGGGGCAATTTGAGTTTTCAACAAAAATATAAAGTGAAAAATGGGGCGGATGGCCCGGCGTGCAGCAGGAGAAATCAATTCATCCAGCAACTGTATAGACCTTTGCCGTTGTTGTGATAGGTGGTATGTATCCGGAATTTATGCATCGCATCACAAATGTAACCAAAAGTTTGATTTTTACAACAGACGGGGCGCCGTAGTTTGTTGTACGCCTGTCGACAAACGTTCGATGGCTGCGCCGCCAAATGTTTTCAGCTCCGTTGGGGGCTGCCCCGAATTGCCTGCAACTGTTTTCAGCTTTGACGGGGGCTCGTCGCTGTTGCCCCGGTTGTTTTCAGCTTCGTCGGGGGCTGCCCCGAACTGCCTGCAACTGTTTTCAGCTTTGCCGGGGGCTCGTTGCTGTTGCCCCGGTTGTTTTCTGCTTCGTCGGGGGCTGCCCCGAACTGCCTACAACTTGTTTTGCTTCGTCAAGTGGGCTTGACGGCTTCATGCAACTTGCTTGGCCTCGTCAAGTGGGCTTGACGGCTTGCTGCACGGTTGTTTTGCTTCGTCAAGTAGGCTTGACGGCTTCATGCAACTTGTTTGGCCTCGTCAAGTAGGCTTGACGGCTTCATGCACGGTTGTTTGGCTTCGTCAAGTGGGCTTGACGGCTTCATGCACGGTTGTTTGGCTTCGTCAAGTGGGCTTGACGGCTTCATGCAACTCGTTTGGCCTCATCAAGTGGGCTTGACGGCTTGCTGCACGGTTGTTTGGCTTCGTCAAGTAGGCTTGACAAGGCAAAACCGTAATTCCGGGCAAGGAAAATAG
>CAYOJD010000011.1:17262-44018 GCA_964404205.1 uncultured Prolixibacteraceae bacterium | reverse complement strand
CGCAAATCAAATTTATCCGATTCGGCGTTTTAGCTCATTGTCGATGGCAGCCATAAATTTTTCAGTGGTAAGATAATGTTCCGGTTTCAGCACATCGCCATATATCGACAGAGCCAAATCTTTGGTCATTTTGCCCGATTCAACCGTATCGATACAAACTTGTTCCAACGTGTGGGCAAAGCCGACTAAATCGGCATTGTTATCCAACTTTCCGCGAAACTCCAAACCACGTGTCCAGGCAAAGATGGAGGCAATCGGATTAGTCGATGTAGCTTTGCCTTTCTGATGTTCGCGATAGTGGCGGGTAACGGTACCATGGGCGGCCTCCGCTTCCACAATGTCGCCATCTGGGGTCATCAGAACCGAAGTCATCAGTCCGAGCGAACCAAAACCCTGTGCTACAGTATCCGACTGAACATCGCCGTCGTAGTTTTTACAGGCCCAGATAAAATTACCGTTCCATTTCAATGACGAAGCCACCATGTCGTCAATTAGCCGATGCTCATAAATAATACCCGCCTCTTCGAAATCACTCTTGTATTCCTGCTCATATATCTCCTGAAAGATATCTTTGAAAAAACCGTCATACTTTTTCAGGATGGTATTTTTGGTCGAAAGATACAGTGGCCATTTTTTGGAAAGTGCCATTTTGAAGCAACTGTGCGCAAAGCCGCGAATCGACTCTTCGGTATTGTACATTGAAAGGGCAACGCCTGGCCCTTCGAAATGGTAAACCTCGTGTACCTGTGCACCAGAACCATCGTCAGGGATAAAAGTCATAGTCAGGTTTCCAGGCCGATCGACTACGATATCAGTAGCACGATATTGGTCGCCAAAGGCATGACGGCCGATAACAATTGGCGCTGTCCATTGTGGAATCAAGCGTGGAACATTTTGAACAACAATGGGTTCGCGAAAAATAGTTCCGCCCAGAATATTTCTTATGGTTCCATTGGGCGATTTATACATCTTTTTCAGCCCAAACTCCTTGACCCTGGCCTCGTCGGGCGTGATGGTGGCACATTTAATACCCACTTTATATTTCTTAATGGCATAAGCGGCATCTGTTGTCACTTTATCGTCGGTAGCATCGCGGTTTTCAATTCCCAAATCGTAATACTTAATGTCGATATCCAGATAGGGCAAAATCAATTGTTCGCGAATCATTTTCCAGATAATTCTGGTCATTTCATCCCCGTCGAGTTCAACCACAGGGTTCACAACTTTAATCTTTCTCATGTAATATTTTAATTATTAATTAAATAATCTGAAACACAATGGTTATACCAATGGTACAATCAAACCTTTATTATCAATAAAAAATTACAGGCTAACTTTGTTCAAAGTCGAGGTTGAATTTTGTTTTTAAGGTTGCCAATGCGGGATATTTTTCGGCCAGCAAATTCCACTTTTCACTATCAGTATAGGGTCTGTTCGATATTGCTTCGGTATTTTCGCTTACCGAGAATTCAATTTCTATCAGCTCATTCTGTAACGTTCGGTGCAAATGACCAATCAACCGGGGTTTTAAATCGAGTGTAATGCGCTGCAACTGGACATCATTATCCAATAAATATTCTATCCGCCAGTTTTCATTAAGTTTTGGTTCGCGGGTCGATAATGCCGATTTTAACTGCGGGGCATCGACCTGTTCTACAAATTTTTTCCATACCAGAAGCAAATCTTCTCCTGTAAAAGGCTTACAAAGCGGCTCAACTTTAGCTCCTTGAATTGAAACTGACGGTTCCAGAACTTTGTCTTCGGATTTACCGTTAATCATATCAAAAATCGATGGTATAGCAATGGAACCTAAGCCAGGAACACGCTTGACCGGATTATTTACAGGCGGTGGAGTAGCCTCCAACTTCGCTGTCGGTACAGAAACGGGGGGTAATTTGTTGGATGCTGTTTCCGGAGAAATTGATTTTGGTTCAGATGGGCTCCGTACGACCGATGACGGCTTAACCGCAGATTTCGACGGATCGATGGCTGAAAAAATAGGAAGCAAAACCAATGTGGCTATGGCTTCATCAACTGTTTTTTTTTTAACAACTCGGTCAGTTGGGCAATTCGGACCAAGGTCAGTTCAACCAAAAATCGCTGGTTCGAAGAAGACTTATACTGAATATCACAATCGGAAGAGAGCTGAAGCGCTCCGACAAGAAAATCGACAGGAGTGGCTGCAGCTTGCTTTTTGTACCGTTCGCGAATCTCGCCGCCTACTTCGAGCAACTGTACGGTCACCTCGTCACGGCAAATCAGTAAATCGCGGAAGTGTTGCCCCAAACCCATGATAAAGTGATGGGCATTAAAACCTTTGTCAAGAATCTCATTGAACGTGAGCAAGGTATCGGCAACTTCGCCCTTGGCAAAATATTCCGTTAATCTGAAATAATAGTCGTAATCGAGTACATTCAGGTTGGCAATGGTCTCTTTGTAAGTAACATGGTTTCCGCAAAAACTAACAACCTGATCGAAAATTGAAAGGGCATCACGCATGGCACCGTCGGCCTTCTGTGCAATCACATTTAAGGCAGCAGCTTCGAAGGTAACACCTTCTTTCTGGGCTACTTCAACAAGGTGCTTTTCAATATCGGTTATCGAAATCCGGTTGAAATCGAAAATCTGGCAACGGGACAGAATAGTAGGTATAATTTTATGCTTCTCGGTAGTAGCCAGAATAAAAATAGCATGCGCCGGCGGTTCTTCCAATGTTTTCAGAAAAGCATTAAAAGCTTGCTGCGACAACATGTGGACCTCGTCGATAATGTAAACACTATACTTTCCGATTTGTGGAGGAATTCGAACTTTGTCAACCAATGAACGGATATCTTCAACCGAATTGTTCGACGCAGCATCCAGTTCATGAATATTGTACGAGCGGTTCTCGCCAAATGCCACGCACGACTCGCATTGGTTGCATGGTTCAGTGTCAGTTCCCAGATTAAGACAGTTTATCGTTTTGGCAAAAATACGGGCCGAAGTAGTCTTTCCCACTCCGCGCGGACCGCAGAAAAGGTAGGCATGCGCCAGATGATTGCTCCGAATGGCATTTTTCAGCGTAGAGGTAATTGATGGCTGGCCAACCACTGTCATAAATGTGTCGGGGCGATATTTTCGGGCTGAAACGATATAACTCTCCATAAAAAATTTTGTTGTCGGAAATCAGTTTCCAAAAATAGAATAAAAAAACAGCCTGCCAAGTCAACGTGCCGACAAGTTATCAACGAAGCAAACCAATTTTAAACCTTTTTTATTGTCAGACGTTCTATATATCTGTAACAAACTTTATATTGTATAAACATGAAAAAATTACTGGGACTCATAGTATCGCTTTTACTGGTTTTTTCAGTTTCGGCTCAGGACAAAAACCTTTACAGCTTCAAAACACAGACTATTGACGGTGAACCTTTCGATTTAGCTTCGCTGAAAGGCAAAAAAGTAATGGTTGTCAACACGGCGTCAAAATGTGGATTGACACCTCAATATCAACTACTTGAAAAGCTATATCAGCAGTACAAAAACAAAAATTTTATCATTATTGGGTTCCCTGCCAATAACTTTGCCAGTCAGGAACCAGGAACCAACAGCGAAATCAAAGCATTTTGCACCCAAAACTACGGCGTCTCTTTTCCGATGATGTCTAAAATATCGGTCAAGGGCGACGATATCGACCCGATTTACAAGTGGCTTACCACCAAAGCGCAGAATGGGGTTATAGATGCTGAGGTGAAATGGAATTTTCAAAAATTCCTGATTGATGAAAAAGGGAATCTAGCCGATGTTGCCTGGCCACAGGAAAAACCGGATGAAGAAAGGATTATCAAGTGGATTGAAGGAAAATAGTCCTACAATCACGATGGTTGCCGGCAAATACTCAACAGTACATTGCCGACAACATTATTTACTCTACAATTGTAATTTTCAGCAACGATTTGCCACTGATTAAGAAAACAACAATGAGTTTAATCGGTAATTTAATCTGGATTATTTTCGGTGGGTTACTTACCTGCATCGGATACATTTGGGGAGGGATTGTACTGTGCTTGACCATTATCGGAATACCGTGGGGACTGCAGGCCATGAAACTCGGCATTGCCCATCTGGCACCTTTCGGCCGTACGGTACAACCTACCGGGAACAGCATCCCTGTTGTTTCGTTCCTGTTAAACATTATCTGGATTATTTTCGCTGGCTTCTGGATTGCTTTAACCCATTTATTTTTTGGCATTTTACTTTCAATTACCATTATTGGGTTACCATTCGGCTTACAACATTTTAAGCTGATGCGGCTCAGTTTTTATCCGTTTGGTTACGACCTGCGCTGATTCAACCGTTTCAGGCCAATTTGCGCCCCTTTTTATAAACCATTCCCAAAATCTTCGATACTTTTACAGCAATTAAAAATGTAAAGATGTCGTTAAAATTGCTCGATACCATTTCACCATTCATCGTGATGGAAGTGCTTGAAAAAGCGCACGAAATGGAGAGAAAAGGGATCAATATCATCCACATGGAGGTAGGCGAACCCGATTTCTGTCTTCCCCATCCGGTCAAAGAGGCTTATGTCGAATCAATTCATTGTGGAAACACCCACTATACCCATAGTTTGGGTGACCCCGAACTTCGCCAGGCAATCAGCAATTATTATCTAAAGACGTATGGCGTTCAACCCGATCCCAATCAAATCATTGTTACATCGGGCAGTTCGCCTGCCATTATGATGGCACTATCTTCGTTGATTGATCCCGGCAACGAAGTGATTCTTTCCGATCCAGGGTATGCCTGTTATCCCAATTTCGTTAAGTTTCTGCATGGCAAACCGGTAAATGTACCCGTCTATGCCGAAAATGGCTTTCAGTTTTGTGCACACGATATCGCAGCGGCCATCACGCCGAAAACCAAAGCTGCCATTATCAACTCGCCAATGAACCCAACCGGCAATTTGATTGGGGAAAAGGATTTAAAAGAAATTGCGCAATTACCAATCACCATCATCTCAGACGAAATTTATCACGGACTGGTTTACGAAGGCCGGGCACATTCGATGCTCGAATTTACCGATAATACATTTATTCTGAATGGGTTTTCAAAGCTATTTGCGATGACTGGACTTCGGCTCGGTTACCTTATTGCGCCAAAAGCCTATGTTCGGCCGTTACAGAAACTACAGCAAAATCTCTTTATCTGCGCCAGTGCAACCGCGCAAAAAGCAGGAATTGCAGCCTTGAAATATAGCGATGACGATGTCGAAAATATGAAGTCGACCTACAACGAACGGCGTAAATTTATGATTGGCAGGATGAAAGAGCTCGGGTTTCAATTACCAGTCGAACCAACAGGCGCTTTCTATCTCTTTGTGAATGCCCGGCATCTTTCGAACGACTCCTATCGTTTGGCTTTCGATATCCTTGAAAAAGCCCATATTGGCGTAACGCCAGGCATCGATTTTGGCAAAAACGGGGAGGGATTTCTTCGCTTCTCGTATGCCAATTCGTTGGAGAATCTAAAGGAAGGGATGAACCGACTGGAAAATTATTTATTGAATTTCAAAGGAATAGAATAAATTATGCACACAGATATTATCACCATTGGAGATGAGATTTTAATTGGTCAGATTATCGACACCAATTCGGCTTGGATGGCCCAGAAACTAAACGATGAAGGTATTGATGTCAGGCAAATTACCAGCATTTCTGATCATCCAGAACAGATCATCCAGACGCTTGCTGAAACAGGTGCCCAATCACCATTGGTATTGATTACCGGCGGATTAGGCCCAACAAACGACGATCGGACTAAACCGACAATATGTCGTTTCTTCGGCACTGATTTAATCGAAAATCGTGAGGTACTTGCCCATGTCGAGGCTCTTTTGTCTCCCAGAGGAGTTGTCATCAATCAATTAAACCGTGACCAGGCTTTGGTGCCGCGCAGTGCAACCGTTTTGCACAACCAAATGGGAACTGCTCCCGGACTTTGGCTTGAAAAAGAGGGAACAATTTATGTTTTTATGCCCGGAGTCCCTTTCGAGATGAAATATTTGATGGAGCATCAGGTATTGCCAAGGGTCAGAAAACGATTCAACACCTCTCCCATCCTGCACCGGACCATCCTTACACAAGGCTTGCCCGAATCGATGCTGGCCGAAAAACTAACCGAATGGGAAGCAAACCTTCCACATTTCATCAAATTAGCCTATTTGCCCAGCCCGCAAAATGTCAGGCTAAGATTATCGGCTCGTGGTAACAATCGCTTGGAGTTGCAGAAAAGCATTGACGAACAGACGGAAAGGCTTCAAGCAATTATTCCTAATAATATCTATGGTTTCGACAACGACACCCTTGCTGGAAATATTGGAAAAATTTTAACCGAGAGAGGCCGAACACTCGCGACTGCCGAAAGTTGTACCGGGGGGAATATTGCCCATTTGATTACCTTAAACCCGGGAAGTTCAAAATATTTCAACGGAACAGTTGTGGCCTATTCAAACAATGTCAAAACCAATATACTTAATATTGATAAAGAGCTGATTGAACAGCATGGCGCTGTAAGCCGCGAAGTTGCCGAAGCGATGGCCCGGCAAGTCAGAATTTTATTGAAAACCGACTACGGCGTGGCTACTACCGGAATTGCAGGGCCCGATGGTGGTACCGAAACTAAACCGGTAGGAACTGTCTGGATTGCTGTAACCGATGGGAAGAAAATGGTTTCGAAATGCTTCAATTTTGGGCCTGAACGCGACAGAAATATTACCAGAGCCAGTCAAACGGCACTGAATTTGTTACGAAACCTGATTGTTGATTGAACAAAATAAAACCCAAATCATGATGAACAGGAAGATTGGTATTACACTGGCAGTTGTTGCCGTTCTGATTGGAACAATGCTGCTTATTCCGATTCTTTTCAAAGGAAAGATTATCGACAAAATAAAAAGTGAGGCCAATCAATCAGTCAACGCGAAAATCGACTTTGGAAAGGTCGATTTATCTCTTCTCAGGAGTTTTCCGAAACTAAGTATCCAAATTACCAACTTTGAGATTTCGGGCATTAACCAATTCGAAGGACAAAAGCTTGCGACAGTTAAAAGTTTGGCAATGACCACCAACCTCTCTTCGCTCTGGAATAGTGGAAAGATGGAAATCAACAAGATTGTCATTCATCAACCTGAAATTGTACTAATCTCCGACTCGCTTGGCAATGTCAACTGGGACATTGCCAAAGAGAACATGCAAGAAACCGCTGAAAGCAGCAATAAAAGCATACAAATTGATTTGGAAAAAATTGAACTGAACAAAGCAAGTTTAGTCTACCTCGACAAAGAGGCCCCGATGCAATTTTCGCTCCGAAACGGAAATTTCGTCCTATCGGGCAAAATGAAAGGCAGCAATAGTGAATTAAACATTAAGGGAGCGGCCGACAGCATCTGTTTCGATTATGGGAAAAACAACTTCGTCAACAACATCACTGCGCAATGGGAAGGTGGCCTACAGGCCAATTTCGATAAAATGGCTTTCAAATTCCTCGACAACCAATTATCTGTTAATCAATTGCCGGTAAAAGCCGATGGTACCTTTGTGCTTGGCAACGACAACTACGATTTTGATATCCAGTTTCAGTCGCCATCATCTACATTCGGAGATTTATTAGGCCTTATCCCGCCTCAATATCAAAGCTATCTGAAGGAGGTTCAAACCAGTGGAAATATCTCGTTCTCAGGATTTGTTAAAGGAATCTACTCCGAAGCAACACTGCCTGCTTTCTCTATCGACCTTAAAGTCGATAATGGCCGTTTGAAATATCCGTCGCTTCCGAAAGAGGTTGAGAACATTAATATTCAGGCCAGTCTCTCTAAACCTCAGGGCAATATAGATTCAACAACTGTTTCTATCGGGCAGTTCAACGCCAATATTGCCGGTAACCCTCTACAAGCCAAACTACTAATAAAAAATCCGGCAAGCGATCCGTTGTTGAAAGGAAACCTCAACGGCAGAATAGATTTTACATCCGTGAAACAAGCCATACCCCTCGATTCGTTTGATATAAAAGGTATTATTGATGCCAAACTGGCGTTCGACGGACGATACTCAGCCATTGAAAAAGAGCAATACGAACAATTTCGTACTGATGGAACCATTTCAATGAAAGGTTTCCAATTTCAATCGAAAGATTTGCCGCAAAGCATCAACATTGCAACAGCAGAGCTAAAACTTAACCCAAAATCGATACAGTTGAGCCGTCTTGAAGGTAAAATTGGCGAAAGCGATTTTACGGCCAGTGGTGCGCTAAGCCAGTACTGGCAATATTTGATGAACCGTGGAGAATTGAACGGCATCTTGAAAGTAACTTCGAATTATCTGAATCTAAATCAGTTCATCACGTCACAAACAACAACGGGCGACACAACAATAGTGTCAAAGCCATTCAAAGTACCCCAAAATCTTAACCTTCAACTTCAGGCCGTAGCCAACAAGATTCTGTACGAGAAGATGAATATTACCGGTGCCAGCGGATTGATTTGGGTAAAAGAGCAAAAAATAATTCTGGATAACCTGAATATGAATCTTCTGAACGGCAAAATGGTTGTTTCCGGAAGTTATGCCACGCCAAACCAAAGTGAACCCGATTTCGATTTTAAATTGGGAATCAAAGATTTCGATTTGCCGTCTGCAGCCAAATCACTCAATACTGTAGCCCATTTCATTCCGGTGGCATCCGAAAGCAGTGGCGCTTTTGGCAGCGACCTCGTACTGAAAGGTAAAATTGGGGATAATTACATACCGGTATTTAATTCCCTGAACGGTATCGGCTCAATATCAGCATTCAATGTCGAAATCATTGGCTCTCCTGCATTTCAGGAAATTGCCAAATATTTCAGAAAAGAGGTTTTCAGCAAAGTGAAAGTCAGCGATTTTACGGCAAAAATCAATATCTCTGAAGGCGGTATCGATATTGCACCCTTTACGACCAAAATTGCAGGACAGGAAGTTACAGTTTCCGGAAGGCAAACAGCGTCGCTCGATTTGAACTACCGCCTCAATTTCAATGTCAATAAGGGAGATCTGAGCGATGAGGTGAATAAATTAATAGGGATTGTTCCGGGAAGCGAAAATATCCAGATGCTGCCAATCGGGATCGATTTGCGCGGTAACGCCTCAAAACCTGAGGTAAAAATCGATTTAGACGATGCCCGAAAAGTAGTAGAAGCAGAATTCAAAAAAAAGGCAAAATCGGAAATACAAAATGCTATTAAAAAGCTGGGACTGGATAAGTTAATCAAATAAGAGCATCATTTCGCAATCTGGCTCGCCGATTTAAACCGGCTGGCAACCTCTGGCCATGTCGTGTTACAATCAATAATTCTATATTTGTAATTCTTTTTACAAAAGGTTTACTAATTGGTAAAATTTATGAAGATAGCACTAATCGGATACGGTAAAATGGGCAAAGAAATTGAACAAATTGCCATTGGGCGCGGCCACACTGTCGTGTTAAAAACCGATATTTCGAACCCCGAAGCGTTAACTGTTGAAAACCTGCAAAAGGCCGATGTGGCCATCGAATTCACTTCGCCAGGCTCTGCAGTCCACAACTATTTGCTTTGTTTCGAAGCCGGGGTACCTGTTGTGAGCGGAACGACCGGATGGCTGGACCAACGCGCAGAAGTCGAAAAAGCGTGCCACGAAAAAGGCGGCGGCTTCTTCTATGCATCGAACTTCAGCCTCGGGGTCAATCTCTTTTTCGAACTCAACCGTAAGTTGGCTCAAATGATGACGCCTTATCCTCAATATGATGTTTCGATGGTTGAAATACATCATACCCAAAAACTTGATGCACCAAGCGGTACAGCCATTTCGCTGGCGAACGACATTATTCAGCAACATGGACATAAAAAAACATGGACTATCGAGCCTGCGGCCTCCAAAGAAGAGTTACCTATAGTACCGCTTCGCGAAGGAACTGTTCCAGGCATCCATAGTGTAAAATACAATTCAGAAGACGATTATATCGAGATTACCCACAGTGCTTACAGTCGTAAAGGATTTGCATTGGGAGCCGTACTGGCTGCCGAATTTACTGCCGGGAAAAGGGGCATCTATTCGATGACTGACATGTTAGGATTTTAACGAACATCAAAATACACCATTTATGAAGAATGTTTCTCGTATCCAATGGATTAAATTCGGAATCATAGGAGGCCTCTATCTCTTGTGGGTCATCTGGTTGCAAAACTTTTGGTGGCTCATCGGGTTAGGGATAATTTTTGACCTCTACATTACCGAGAAAGTGAATTGGACATTCTGGAAAAAAAGAAATCCGCCGGAAGGCAAACAAACCAAGTTGGTAGAGTGGGTCGATGCCATCATTTTTGCTGTAATTGCAGCTACTTTCATCCGGATGTTTTTTATCGAAGCCTATACCATTCCTACATCATCGATGGAAAAATCGATGATGGTAGGTGATTATCTTTTTGTGAGCAAAACAGCTTACGGGCCTAAACTTCCCAACACGCCCGTTTCATTTCCATTTGTTCACCATACAATGCCTCTTTCGACCACAGCCAAATCGTTCTCTGAGGTGATTCAGAACCCCTATCGCCGTATTGCCGGTTTTGGTCATGTAAAAAACGACGATGTAGTGGTTTTTAACTTTCCTGAAGGTGATACGGTAGCCCTTAAAGTTCAGGACCGCAGCTACTATGAGATGGTAAGGACTTACGGCCGAGAAAGGGTAAGGACTGATAAACAGACATTTGGAGATATTATTTCCCGTCCGGTCGACAAACGCGAGAACTACATCAAACGTTGTATAGCCATTCCGGGCGACTCGCTGAAAATTGTGAAAGGACAAGTTTTTGTCAACGGAAAAGCCCAAAAAGAGATTCCAGGCATTCAATTCAAATACCTGATAACTATATCAGGTAACGCCCTTAATGCTTCAGCGCTCGAAAAACTGGACATCTCACTTGCCGATATTGAAGGTTCAGGTTCGCGCTACATCATGTCGTTGACCGAAGAGCAGTTCAAAAAAATGGATGGATTAAAATTTATCCAATCAAAAGAACGCATTAGCTGGCCCGAAAGCGACAGCGATCCCAACATCTTCCCTAGCGATCCGAAATTCAGCTGGAACCTCGACAATTTTGGCCCGATTTGGGTACCCAAAAAAGGTGTCACCATCAATCTTACGACAGAAAACCTCCCGCTGTATAAAAGAATCATTGACACTTACGAAGAAAACGATTTGGAGGTAAAAGATAATACCATCTACATCAACGGGGCACCAGCCTCCAGTTATACTTTCAAAATGGACTATTACTGGATGATGGGCGACAACCGTTACAACTCGGCCGACTCGCGCTACTGGGGCTTTGTACCAGAGGATCATGTTGTTGGTAAAGCATCGTTTGTCTGGCTTTCGCTCGACAAAAACAAGAATTTCTTCTCCAAAATTCGTTGGAGCAGAATCTTCATGGTAGTAAAATAATTTTCGATATATCTTTTAAGTCGGCCTTTTTGCTTGGGCCGATTTTTTTATTTAACATGAAGAATATTATCACTATATTACTCGCAATCAACCTATTTTCAGGCTGCGTCACCTCAAAACATATAAAAAACGAGGAGAGTATTGCACTTCAGGAAGAGATTCGGCGAACCCGTACCGGCTTGAACGCTGCCGAGGCCGGACTATTTGTAGGCTCTGTGGTCTTGTCGGCCACAATTGGCATTGATGCCGCACCCGAAACAAGCAGTAAAAATTTCAGGAAGCTCAAAGTTCTCAACGAATCAACAACCGATACGCTGATTGTAAACATGGTAACCGATGTTATATGGAAAGACGATCGGTATTGCGATATTCGTGATATCGTGATTCCACCCATGCAGACAGTAAAACTTATCGCCCCTATCGATGCCAGTTACAATGTCTATTTCAGGCCGGTCGGCAGTGATACCGACGAAAAAATTGAAATTAACAGTTCGGGCAGAAAAATCATTAAGCTCAAAAGTGGTATGACCCAAATTGAAGAGAAATAGTTTTGAAAACCCGCCCTTTTTTCTGATTTTCGACATACAAAACCAAATCGTTGTACCATGCAAAAGGGATTAATTACAGGAATTGTCTTTGCCGTGCTAATGGTTGTGCTGGCATTGCAAAATACGGCCGAAGCACCGGTAAAACTTTTCTTTTGGAGTTTTCAACAAGTACCGGTCTACCTGATTATGGGTGCAGCCTTCCTTTTTGGCATAGCGCTGAATGCCACTTTTGCCTATATCGATAAATACCGGATGAAACAGGCCAATCGGAACCTGAGAAACAGAATCCGGCAACTCGAAGAAAATGAAACCTCACCCGAGGATGGCAAACCGCTAACCGACAATGATGAGGATGACCAACTGCTTGATGGTGAACCTGGTTTTAGTTTTTTTGACGATCGGAAACCTCAATAAATTGCATCAAAAATATGTCGTCCGATTCCCATAAAATTGCATTACTCAGCAGCGCTTACCTTGCACCAATCCAATATTTTGTAAAACTGACAAACTACGGAAATGCATGGATTGAACAGGAGGAGAATTATCTAAAGCAATCGTACCGCAACCGTTGTATTATTTTAGCGGCCAACGGTCCGTTGGTATTGTCGATTCCGGTGACCAACGGCCCTTCGGCCAAAGCGCCGATGAAAGAACTCAGACTTTCGTACGATCACCACTGGCAGCGGATGCACTGGCGAAGCATCGTATCAGCTTACAACAATTCTCCGTTTTTCGAATATTATGCCGATGACCTATACCCGTTCTATCACGCCCAACGATGGAAATTCCTAATTGACTACAACACCGAACTGCAACAGGTTATACTTGATTTACTTCGGCTTAAACCCTCAATTTCTTTTACTCATCAATATTTTATTGAAAACAACACCCCTGACCATATCGTTGATTTCCGATACTCGATCCATCCGAAAACAATCAAAAACCAACCTGACCCATGCTTTACGGCGCAGCCCTACAACCAGGTTTTTCAGGAAAAATTTGGATTTGTACCCAACCTAAGCATCATCGACCTGCTGTTTAACGAAGGGCCCTCGGCAGGTGAGATACTTGGCAATTGCATGTCAAAATAGAATTACAATCTCTCTTTCAAATACTTATTAATAATTTCGTCGTGATCGAAAGCCATATCGGGCAACGAGATAATGGGAAACCACTCAGCCCGGGCAGCATCATCGCCTCCAACAACGTGAAGCGGCTCCTGCAACCATGCGCTAAAAACAACAGAGATTGTCCGGTGACGGGGATCCCGATCAATGGCATCGAAAGTAAAAAATTGCTTCAGTTCAATATTATCAAGGCCAGTCTCTTCAAGCAACTCCCGGCCACAAGCCTCCAATAAAGTTTCGTCCATATTGACAAAACCGCCTGGTAAAGCCCATTTTCCCTCGAAAGGGGGAAATTTGCGCTGAATCAGCAAAACAACCATTTCACTGTTTCGTTCTGAAACGACAATGGCATCGACAGTAAGTGCCGGACGTGGATATTTGTATGAATATTCCATAAGTTGCGCGTTTTTAATTGATCTCTTTTCAACCCAAAGTCAAATATTTATTCATCGTTTCGCTTCTTGCGCGAATAAATCACAATCAGGTAAACAACAATCGCAACAGCCAGCAAATAACCGATAAGATTGAGGTGTCCCATATCGTTTTATTTAAGTTGATTCCGTAATCACTCTTCGCATTAACCTCATCTGATGAGAGTAGCGCCCCGTATCGATATTAAAAATCCCAAATTGATCGACATTATCGATTCGTACCTTACCCGATGAGTGGATAATTTTATTCTTTTCCCAAATAACGCCCACATGAATAATCGCTCCATCTTCGTTATCGAAAAAAGCCAGATCTCCCGGCAAAGCCTCTTCAACAAAACTGAGATACTCACCAACCTTGGCCTGCTGCGAGGCATCGCGCGGAATTTTAACACCGGCCATTTTATAGAGTATCTGCGAAAACCCCGAACAATCGATGCCGAAAGGCGAACGTCCACCCCACAAATAGGGCGAATTAAAATATTTCAAAGCATTATCGATCATCGTTTTACGGACAGGCTTTACCGATGATTGTATCGGGTCGCCCTGAATGGTATACACCTGCTCACCTATTTTAAAACTATTCTCTTCAGCCGAATATTCGGGCAGCGTACTTCCGGCGACGATCAAAAAATTGCTGTACCCATCCTTGGGCTGAACAATGTTAAAAACATCGGTAGTGACTACCGACTTCTGATTATTAATCTGATCGAATGTCAGTTCGCCAATTTCATTGATCATCTTTCGGTCGATCCAACCTTCGTAACCATCGACAGCCAATTTGATATGGCACCACTTTTTATTTTCGTCGAGAATGGTATAATGTTCGCCGAAGAGTATCTGGGTACACATTTCGCCCGATTCGCGAGGTTCTGTTCTTACGGGGATTATACTCAGGTTGGAGATTCCGTATCTCATCAAAAAATTATTACTTTTGGTTTTTCCAAATATAGAAATTAAATTAAGTTCCGGCTAACGATTTTGAATTAAGAAACCCGATGAATTTCATTAAAGATAAATGGTTTAAATCATCGACCTGGCACGTAATCTATTTATCTGTTTTATTTATTATTACAGCTATAGCGCTCTATTGGGCCCTGCCTAAAGATGCCCGTTTCAGGTATGAATTCCAGAAAGGACGTCCGTGGATGCATGCCACGCTGATTGCCCCTTTCGATTTTGCCATCATGAAATCGGATATCGAAATCAAAACGGAGCGCGACTCGCTGATAAAGTCATTTGTACCCTATTTTTTTATGGTCGATTCGATCCAGGCAAACAACATCAAACTCCTGACTGCCAAGCTCGACAATCTGACCAAAAGCCTGCTGCCAACGGCCGGTGCCAGCGAACGCTTTTTGCTCAGAGACAAAACAATTACCCTATTTAACCAGATTTACAAAGCCGGGATTCTTGAACAAAGTGTGGAGAATATGCCCTTATTTTCGGGCAAAAAAGAGTTGCATATTGTAACCGGGAGCATCTCAGAGAAGGTTGCCAAAGAAGCTGTCTTTTCATTGAAGAGTGCCTATGCCACCGCTTCACAGGAATTAGAGAAATTAAGTGAGAGCCAACCAGACTGGAAAGAAGTATTGCAAACCATCCATCCCGAAGATTTTCTGTCTGTCAACCTGATATACGATCAGGAAAAGAACTTCCGCGAAGAACAGAAGATGATGGAAAACCTCTCCACCACATTTGGGATGGTACAGGAGGGGGTTCGCATTGTTTCGCAGGGCGATATTGTAACATCTGAAACCTACACCATTCTCGAATCGCTGAAATATGCCTACGAAAAAAGCCGTGGTGACCTGTCGAAATACAATTTAATCGTGTTGGGACGAGTAATTTTTATCCTCGTTCTGTTGGCAACCCTTTTCCTTTTCATCTTCAATATCAGACGAAAGCTGCTGAAATCCAAACGCGATATCACCTTCACAATGGTAACCATGACATTGACCATTGTCTTTTGTCACTTTATCCTTCGTTCCGAAACACTGCCCATTTATATTGTACCATTCACAGCCCTTGCGTTAACCATCAGGACATTCCTCGATGCCCGTTTGGCTATTTTTGTCAACACCATTGCAGCACTGATAGTTGGGTTTATGGTACCGAACGGCTATGAATTTGTTTTACTGCAAATCCCGGCCGGAAGTATCGCCGTTATCAGCCAGAACAAGTTGCAACGGCGCGAACAGCTGTTGCTTACATCGGTGATTATTTTCGTGGTTTATTCGATAACTTATATTGGGATATCGTTGATTCAGGAAGCCAATCTGATGTCGATTGACTGGACACAAATCAAATGGTTTGGGATTAACTCCGCATTAACGTTGATTACCTATTTGTTGGTTTACGTACTCGAAAAATCATTTGGCTTTGTTTCGGATGTCACACTCATCGAACTTTCCTATTCAAACACCAAATTGCTCAGGCGGCTGTCGACCGAGGCACCCGGAACATTTCAACACTCCAATCAGGTAGCCAATCTGGCCGAAGAGGCCATTAACCGAATTGGTGGAAATGCCCTGTTGACACGGGCCGGGGCCCTTTACCACGATATCGGTAAATTGGTAGAACCCCAATATTTCGTTGAGAATCAAATGATGGGAATCAACCCACACGACAAGCACACCAATGTGGAAAGTGCCAAAATCATCAAAGATCATGTAAGCCGCGGCGTAGAGCTGGCAAAAAAACATAAGCTTCCCGAACAGATCATCGATTTTATTCGCACGCATCACGGAACCACCAAAACAGGCTATTTCTACCAGATGTCGCAAAACATGAACGAACAGCCATCGGCCGACGAGAAAAGCTATACCTATCCCGGCCCTGTTCCGTTCAACCGTGAAACTTCGGTAGTAATGCTGGCCGACAGTATCGAAGCTGCATCGCGCAGCCTCGAAGTTAAAAGTGCCGAGAATCTCAAAGCCATGATTGACAAAATTGTACGTCAAAAAACCGAAGCAGGACAGTTTGAACATGCCCCGCTCACATTTAAGGAGTTAACCCAACTAAAAGAGATATTCCTGGAAAAACTGTTGACCATCTATCATGTAAGAATCAGCTACCCACCTGAAAACAAATAATTTTATCTATATTTTTAACCATGAGAACACACCGCATTACATTTGCTCTATTGTTTGTTGTATTTTTTGGCTTTGCAGCATTGGCCGAAAGCCCCGAAAACACAGGTTTTACTTTTACCGTAACCAAGGAACTGCCCCACGCATCGGTAAAGGATCAATACAAATCGGGTACCTGCTGGTCGTTTGCAGGAGCTTCGTTCATCGAATCGGAGCTACTCCGTATGGGAAAACCAGAAGTTGATCTATCGGAAATGTTCCTCGTTTACAATTGTTATAAAGATAAAGCAGAGCGGTTTGTACGCATGCAGGGAAATACCAATTTTGGCTCGGGCGGTTTGCTTCACGACATTACCTACGTGATGGACAATTATGGTTTGGTTCCCGAATCAGCCTATACCGGTTTAGCTTACGGCGAAGCCAAACATACGCATAGCGAAATCGATAACCTGTTGAAATCGATGGTTGATGCCGTGGTTGAAAACAAAAACCGAAAAATCAGTTCAGCCTGGCCGGTCGCTTTTCAGGAAACGCTTAACTCATACTTTGGCGTGATACCTGAAAAATTCGAATATCAGGGAAAAAGCTATTCGCCTAAAAGTTTTGCATCTGACTTCTGCGATGTCATTCATCCATCCGATTATATCGAAATCACTTCGTTTACCCACCATCCTTTTTACCAGCAGTTTGTTCTCGAAGTTCCCGATAACTGGCTGTGGGGCGCTGTTTACAATGTTCCGCTCAACGAACTGGTATCCATTGTCGACCATGCGCTCGACAAAGGCTATACGGTGGCCTGGGCTGCCGATGTCAGCGAGAAAGGGTTTGCGACCTCGAAAAAAGGAGTAGCAGTTGTTCCGGAAATGAGTACCGAAAATATGGACCAGGCCGAAATAGCCAAATGGGAAAAATTATCGGACAATGAAAAAGAACAGAGAATAAACCTGCTGGATAAGCCCGGAAAAGAAAAGGTAATCACCCAGCAAATTCGTCAGGAAGCATTCGATAATCAGGAAACGACCGACGACCATGCCATGCATATCGTTGGGACGGCAAAAGACCAAAATGGAACAACCTACTACAAAGTCAAAAACTCATGGGGAAGCTACAACAGCTACGACGGTTATTTCTATGCATCGAAACCTTATGTAAGTTACAAGACTACAGCCATTATGATCCATAAGGATGCGCTTCCTGAAGCCATCAGAAAAAAACTGGGGATTTAATTGTTTACCTGTTCATCCCCAAAAAAATATTTATAGAAACTGTTTTAGCGTGAGAAATATTTTAATTATCTTCGCGGCCAGTTTCCGTACGTAATCTCTGACAGCAAACGACTAGACACTGTGAATATTGCGTTCGTCAATAACGTCTAAAATTGATTTAGCGATGGATTTAATTAAAATTGCAGAAAACGCATTTCTTGCAGAAAGAGAACAGAAAGAACTTCCTGTATTCCACCCAGGCGACACCATTACCGTTCGGTATAAAATCGTCGAAGGGAACAAAGAGAGGATTCAGAACTACAAAGGAACTGTAATCCAAATCAAGGGTACAGGTACTACCAAAACTTTCACTGTTCGCAAAATTTCAGGTAACGTTGGTGTTGAAAGGATTTTCCCCTTCACTTCTCCGTTTATCGATGGCATCGAACTGAACCGAATGGGTGCCGTTCGTCGTGCCCGCCTGTTCTATCTTCGTAATCTTACCGGCAAAAAAGCCCGTATCAAAGAAAAAAGATTCTAAGAGAAACGGTTTAAAAACATCAAAGGCTTCCCCAACGGAAGCCTTTTTTTGTAATTCATATAATTTGATAATAAACCACTTACACGACTCAAAAAAAATACACCCTGCAATTTTGCACCTCAGTTTTTTTCATAATTTTAAGCAAATATTACCAGTATGAGCTTTTTGCCCAAAGAGAAGATTTTTTCGAAAACCTGGTTTCTCGATTATTCGCTGATAACCATCGGTTCGTTTGTAATGGCTGTTGGCTATGTCTTTTTTATTACCCCTTACAAAATCGTTCCCGGAGGAATATACGGGTTGGGGATTATCCTGCACTACATCACCAAAGGAATGCCTATCTGGGCCGACGGCTTCCCGATAGGTCTTTTTAATCTACTGGTCAACATACCATTAACCTATGTCGGAATCAAAATACTTGGCCCCCGTTTCGGCATTAAAACCATTTATGGTTTCGTTACCTCTTCCATTTTTATGGATGGCATTACCTGGATGCGCGAAGTAGGCGATGCCCCGCTGGTGCCCGATGTACTGCTATCCTGTATTTTTGGAGGTGTGCTTACCGGAATCGGCCTAGGGTTAATGTTTAAGTCGAAAGCCACTTCAGGCGGCAGCGATATCGTGGCCATGATCATAACCAAATATACCCGAACGCCTATCGGTCAGGTACTGATTTGGGTCGATACAGCCATTGTGCTGGTGGCACTGGCTGCTTTCAAAGACTGGCAAATACCTCTTTACAGTATGATTGTGATATACATTACCGGTAAAGCCGTCGATATGCTGCTCGAAGGGGCCACTTACAACAAAGCACTGATGATTGTTTCAGAAAAACATGAAGAGATTCGCGACAAAATTGTGATTGATCTTGAACGTGGCGGAACTTATCTGAAAGGAATAGGCATGTTTACCAACACCGAAAAGAATGTTATTTTCACCGTAGTAAGCCGTCGCGAAGTAGCTATCCTCGAAGAACATATCAGCCGGATTGACCCCGATGCCTTCATTACCATTATGGATGCCAGCGAAATTCTGGGCGAAGGTTTCCAGTCGCTTCGCAAAAAGGTCGAAAGCCACTAAATCATTTGGGCACCGGAATAACCGCAAACAAAGAGTGCTGCTCCGGTTTAAACGGTAGCAGCACTTTTACTATGATGAAGAAATGGAATCATCAATTAGCCTTTCGACACGAAACATCTCACCCAGTCAATCTCGAAACGATGTGGTAGTGCATGGTCGTTGACCGGTGCATGAAGGCTTGATACAAAATTAAGGAACAAACCTTCCTTTACAGCGGTATAATGCTGACGAAGCACTTCATATCCGTTGATTTTCCAAACCAGTTCGTTCGAGGTTAGCTCTAATCGATAGATATGGTATTCGTTTGGCTTGAGACCTGAAATATGCGTATAGGCTGCTGATTTCCCAATACCGCTTTTGTCGACCAAACCCAGCCCCACATTGTTTTTTCCACTCCTGAAAACATCGATCTGCGGAAATGGCTTTTCACCTGTCAACGAAAGGGCATTGGTAACCGATGCTTCGTTGCCGAAACGCACTTTCACTTCGACAACCCCGTTCCCCATTCGGAAACTTTCTGCACAGTTCATCATGGCCGAGCTGTAGTCGAATTGGGCAGGGACCAATCCTGCGTTCATCTTCCAGATTTTCCCTTCAACCTTTTCCTTCTTCGTAAAGATGGTCAGCGTATTGTTATGTACCTGAATATTTTTTAAACCGTTATATGCCTGAAGTTCATTTTCCTGCGAAAAAGTAACGCCTGCGCTTTTCATCCCCCAGTAATTGCCCGGCATCCAAACCTGCGTATCTAACTTCTCATCCTTAAAATTATCTTCAAAAGCAATATCCCACTGTGAAAAAAACTGAAGTTCCCTGGCATTTTTCAACTTCTGATAATCGTGCATCATTACACTGTTCTTCAGTCGATTGAATTCGTCCTCCAATTTAAACTCTTCAGTCGTTTTGTAACGATTTTTATCTTTCAGGTAGTTAACTTTTTGCTTGAACGCTTCGGCCGAAGTTTGCACACGCAGTTCCTCAAGCCGCTTCAAATCTTTCGAATCCTTTACCTGCAAATAGTTTTTGTATAATGCGGTATGTTCGAAACGCTTATAAAACTTAATTTCGTCACTCGCCTCAAGCGACTGATATTCTTTCACTTTAGCGAAATCCATTGTCGATTCGTACCGTTTGGGGTTCTTCAGGTAGGCCTCACGTTCGGTGAACTCATTTGAAGCCACCTTCAGTTTTAGTTCTTCGAACCTGTCGGGAAGGTTGGCATTCTCGACCGCTTTCAGATTATCGTAATCTTTTGATTTTAAAAACTGATGGTAAACCTTCATCCGGGCCTCATCATCCGCCACTTTTCCCTTTTTCACCAAGGGTTCAAGCTCCATGAAATGGAGGTATTCGCTCGAAGCAATGGTTTTGTAATAATGCTTTAGCCGCTCATCATTTTTAAGCGACTGATATTCCTGCTGTAGTTTAAACTCAGGTGAGTGCTTATAATCAATCGATTCAATCTCCTTTTTCCGCTTGGCAAACTCAGGCGACTCAACCAATGTTTTCAAATCGCGATACTGGCCCATTTTATCGCTGTCAGCCAATTTGTTGAACTTAGCCAAATCAGCCGACGACAATAACTGAAAATATTGTTTAATCCTTTTTTGTTTCTCCAGGTTTTTCAGTTCTTGAAGCAACCTAAATTCTGACGATTGCTTAAAATCAGCACCTGTGATATCACGCTTTTTGTGTTGAAAGTCGGCCGATTCGATCAGCGATTTCAGTTCGTTATACCGGCTCAATTCAGGCGAAGCCTCTATCCTGGACAAGTTGTCGCGCATAGCAACCAGTTTATCCCAGGCGGCATCGAGCTTTTGTGCTGAAGGAATGAATCCCAGAAGATACTTCAGGCGGAAAGAAACAGACATAGATTTCAGTTTTAATAATATGGTCAACACAAATTTAATTAATTCATTCAGAAAACATCACAATTATTTTCTTTGGGCCTTATTTATTGCCACATTTAATAACCAATAGCTGCTCAGCAGTTTGAAACCAGAATCGGCATTCCGTTGCAATTGTCAACAGACAACGTCCTAACGGTGGTGAATCGAAAAAAAGATCATGAAAAAGAGTACTTTTGACAAAATTTATAGAAAGAAGATGCAGCTCCCCGAACCTTTTGTACTCAGAATGCAGCAGTTGCTCGGAACGGAATATCCCGATTTTGTGAATGCCCTGTCGCAGAACAGCAATGTTTCTGTCAGGATTAACCCGATTAAGCATCCGGGCGAACTGGCCCGGGAAAAGGTAGATTATTGTCAGACAGGCTATTTTCTTCCCGTAAGGCCCATCTTTACCCTCGACCCATTGTTTCATTCGGGGGTTTACTATGTTCAGGAGGCCAGTTCGATGTTTCTCGAACAGGCCGTCAAGGCGGCAACGCCTGACAAAAATGCCAAAATACTGGATTTATGTGCCGCCCCGGGTGGAAAATCAACCCATCTGGCCACCTTGCTAAATGGCAACGGGCTATTGGTAAGCAATGAAGTCATCCGAAGCCGGGCCCAAATCCTATCGGAAAACCTGAAAAAATGGGGAGTTAAAAATGTAATTGTCACCAACAACGACCCATCAGACTTTCAACGCTTGACTGGTTTCTTCGACTGCATCGTCATCGATGCCCCATGCTCGGGCGAAGGGCTTTTCCGTCGTGACGAAGAAGCCATCGGCGAATGGTCGATCGACAATGCTGCACTTTGCGCCCAACGTCAGCGCCGCATCGTTGCCGATACGTGGCCTGCACTGAAAGAGAATGGCCTGTTGATTTACAGTACCTGCACCTACAACCAAGCCGAAAACGAAGAAAATATCAAATGGCTAAGCGAATTTGCCGAAATCGAAGCCATCGAAATCCCGCTGCATCACAACTGGGGTATTGTACAGACCAATGCCAACGGGATACCCGGATATCGGTTCTACCCGCACAAAACATTAGGCGAAGGATTTTTCACTGCCGTCGTCCGTAAGAAACAACGTGAAAAAGAGGCTTTTTCGAAGAAAACAAAAGACAATCAACTGATTGTTTCAAAAGTACAACGCGAACAGGCGCAGAAACTACTCGCCGACAACGACTGCGAACTACTGACCATCAACGACACCATAATCGCCTTTCCACGCCCATATATGGCCGATTTGCTGCGCATCAAAGAGTCGTTCAGGATTGTACATGCCGGTATTAAAATTGGCGAGTTCAAACAGAAAGAGCTGATACCAGCCCATGAGTTGGCCCTCTCCGAGATTATTAGTCCAGATTACTTTTCGGCCATCGAACTTCCGATTGAACAGGCACTGCGCTATTTGAAGCGCGATGAATTTGTTGCCCGGTCGTCTGAAAAAGGCTGGAACCTGGTAAAATACCAACAAATACCGCTGGGGTGGGCCAAAAACCTAGGAAACCGGTTCAACAATGGATACCCCAAAGAGTGGCGTATCCGAATGGATATTGCCGCTTATCAGGGCGAGAGGTTAGCGGATGAGATACAAAAATTCCCAATTGACACACCCGCCGTATAAAACACCCTTAGTCGCATATTAAATTTCCAGTAAGCTGGTGGAATGGCCAGCTACTTTGGGGTTACAGTTGAATATCTTTTTACCCTGGAGGAAACCGATTGACTACGGATTGTGCTTACGACATCCTGTTTTTATAATCATCAAAACCATATTCGCGGAGCAGGGTAAATTCGCCGTTAGTTTTCCAAATACCGATCGCAGGGTGTGCAACACCATTGAACATAGTGGTTTTCACTACGGTATAATGAATCATATCTTCGAAAACAATGGTATCGCCGGGGTGCAACGCTTGGTCGAACGACCAGAAACCAATAAAATCGCCGGCCAGACATGAGTTTCCGCCCATCCGGTAGGTCGGTTTTCCTTCAACCGTTTCGAAGTGCGAACCCCTGATGCGTGGCTTATAGGGCATCTCCAAACAGTCGGGCATATGGGCGGTAAACGATACATTCAGGATGGCGGTTTGAATTCCCCTGTTTTCAACGATATCGACCACCTTTGCCACCAGCACGCCGGTTTCCCACGCAAATGCGCTTCCTGGTTCCAGGATCACACTGAGGTTGGGCCAGCGGTTCTGGAAAGCTTTCAGCACACTAACGAGGTGTGTGGTGTCATAACCTTTGCGGGTCATCAGATGGCCGCCACCCATATTGACCCATTTCAGTTGCGGGAGAAACCGGCCAAACCGTTCTTCGAAGGCTTCGAGGGTCTTTTCCAAATCGGTCGAATAAGATTCGCAAAGGGTATGAAAATGAAAACCTTCAACCCCATCGGGCAACTTATCGCCCAATTGGCTGGCCAAAATGCCCAGACGGGTGCCTGGTGCACAGGGATTGTAGAGTTCGGTTTCGACTTCGGAATACTCGGGATTGACCCGAATGCCGACTGATATTTTTCGTTCGAATTTCTCAACTTGCGGAAAGAAGCGATGGTACTGCGTCAGCGAATTAAAGGTGATATGTGATGAATATTGCAATACATCGTCAAAATCGGCTTCAGTATAAGCCGGTGAATAGGTATGGGCCAACGATTTCATCTCTTCAAAAGCCAACCGGGCTTCGTAAGGGCCACTGGCCGTTGCCCCGCTGATATATTCGCGTACAATCGGAAAGGTTTTCCACATCGAAAAGCCTTTAAACGCAAGAATAATTTCTACACCAGCTTCCTTCTTTACCCGTTGAATCAGTTCAAGATTTCGACGGAGCAACTCTTCTTCAATAATATAACAAGGATTAGGGACTTTGGTGAAATCGATTGACATATAACGAGATATTAATTTGGGTACAAAATTACACCTTTCAGACAAAACGGGGCTATTTTAGCACCACCGCTGTAATGATTTCCTTACCGGCATACTCGTTCACCGCGCGAACAATGTCATGGCGCATCATAAAAAGTTCCTGCCGAACCACCGACGAACGAAGGTGAACATAGAGCGTACGATCTTTGATATTGATTGACGATGTAGCCCGTGCCACCGCCTTGCCGATGATTTTTTCCCACGAATTGACCACATCGATTTCTGACAATTTATTATCGAATTGCTTTTCTTTCAGAAACTCTTTAATCACATTTCCCAATGGTTGAAATTCACTTCGGCGCATGGCGATAGCTCAAAATTAAAGGTTGGTAATCTGGCCATTCTCGACCCTGAAGATTTTAAAATCGTCGCCCCCGGCCTGACGAATGATTCCGGAAAGATGTTCGCGGTTGGTATCGGTAATAAAAATCTGACCAAAATTATCGCCGGCTACCAGTTTCACTATCTGCTCCACCCGTTCGCCATCCAGTTTGTCGAAAATATCGTCGAGCAACAAGATAGGTTTCACCTGGTTGAGGGAGCGGATAAAATCGAATTGGGCAAATTTCAATGCAATCAGATAGGTTTTGTTCTGACCCTGTGAGCCCAGCCTTTTGATGGGAAATTCGCCCAATTTCAGGTTTAAATCGTCTTTATGGATGCCTACCGTGGTAAATTGCAAAGCCAAATCGCGTTGAATGGAATCGTTCAGCAACTGCGCAAAATCGTTTCCTGTAAGTTGCGACTGGTATTCGAGCGAAACCGGCTCATTGCCTTTCGAAATGGCCCAATAGTATTGATCGAAAACAGGCATCAGCTCTTGCAGAAACTCACTTCGCTTTTGGTGGATAATCTCTCCGGCCATTACCATTTGGTCGTTCCATACCTCCAAACTGTCGGCATCGAACGGTTGACCGGCCGCAAAATATTTCAACAGGTTATTGCGCTGTAGCAAAGCCCGGTTATATTTTAACAACCATTCCAAATAGACACGGTCGGATTGCGAAATCACACTGTCGATAAAACGGCGGCGCTCCTCGCTCCCACCCTGTATCAGCACCGAGTCGGCAGGCGAAATCATCACCAAAGGCAAAAGGCCGATATGATCGGAGAGCCGTTCGTACTCCTTTTTGTTTCTTCTGAAACGCTTTTTCTGCCCGGTTTTAAACCCGCAATAGATATCCTCTTCGTCGCCAACCCTTTCGTATTTACCCTGAATTACAAAGAAATCTTCGTTATGGCGGATATTTTGGGTATCGGGGATATTGAAGTAGCTCTTGCAAAACGAAAGGTAAAAGATGGCATCGAGCAAATTGGTTTTGCCAACCCCGTTATTGCCAATAAAACAGTTGAGTTTTGGCGAGAAAACAAGATCAGCCTGAACCAGATTTTTATAATTGATAACCGAGAGTTCGCGGATTAACATAGATGCCCTTTGATTTCGTTGTTACAAAACTAACCAATTTTTCACCCTGCACGGGAGATGCCCCAACAAAATTATTGACAGGCTGTTGATATTATTCGGCACTTTAGCATGAATAAAACCGATATTTTTAAAATTTATAGCTCACATTTTGTAAAAAGGTTTATTTTTGCAGACGCATAAAAAATAAGCAAATTATAAGAGATTAGATAAATATGAGCAATAACAAGACTAAACAAACCGGTGAAGGGTTGCAGGAAGTTGAGCACGCATTGACATCAGCAGAGCTTTTTTTTGAGAAAAATGCGAGGATTATCACAATTGTCTTCGGAGCGGCAGTAGGTGTGGCATTACTGTTGCTGGCCACTCACCGATTCTATACTATCCCACGTGAAAACAAGGCCCAGGAACAAATCTATATGGCTCAGCAATATTTTGAAAAAGACTCATTCAATCTGGCCATTAACGGCGATGGTAACTTCCCTGGTTTTTTAGATATTATTGACGATTTTGGCAGCACCAAACCCGGAAAACTAGCTCGTTACTATACCGGTGTATCTTATCTGCACCTTGGCAAATACCAGGAAGCCGTCGATTATCTTGAAGATTTCAGTACCGACGATCTATTGCTTGCACCAGTAGCCAAAGGCGCTACCGGCGATGCCTATGCCGAACTGGGCAACAAAGAGAAAGCCATCAAGTTGTATATCGAAGCGGCCGAGCTAAATCCAAATGCATTCACCTCGCCCATCTACTATTTGAAAGCAGGTAAAATGTACGAGATGACCAGCAACAAAGAAAAGGCTCTGGCTACCTATCAAATCATCAAAGAGAAGTATGCCGACAGCAACGAAGGGAGAACAATCGACAAATACATTGCAAGACTTAATTCAGCCAATTAAAGCAGATTAATCTTTCAAGAGAGTCCCCTTCGGAAAACCGGAGGGGATTTTTTTTTTAACTTTTATCAAGAAAATTATCGAAACATTTTTATAAAAATGATTAC
>CAYOJD010000011.1:0-17252 GCA_964404205.1 uncultured Prolixibacteraceae bacterium | reverse complement strand
AAGCAAAATTGTTACAGGGAATGAGGGTGAAAACCTGATGGGCGAGATCAATCGTGCCCGGATTGTCTCACCTCAAAGAATTCCGTCAGACGTTGTGACGATGAACACGGTTGTCCGAATAAGAAACATTGACCAGAACAGGGCTTACACCATTAAGCTGGTCTATCCTGAAGCCGCTGACCCCAAAAAAGGGCACATCTCAATCTTTGCCCCGGTTGCAGCAGCCATTTTAGGCTACCGTCAGGGCGATATTGTCGATTGGCAAATGCCTTCGGGCAACACCCAAATTATGATTGAAGAGATTCTGTACCAACCCGAGGCCGCAGGCGACTACCATTTGTAACCCAAAAAAATCCTTTCCATTCCGGATCGGATTTTTGTTTTAAGTCGCCCCATTTTTGGTTATTTTTGAAAGATAAAACGAAAACAGCTATGAAACCTATTTATGTGCATCTGGCCGAAGGTTTTGAAGAAATCGAGGCCATAACGATAATCGATGTACTGCGCCGCGCAGCGCTCAATGTTCAAACGGTATCGGTAACCGGTGAGCACGAAGTGACCGGGGCACACGGCGTTCCTGTTAAAGCAGACCTGTTGTTTGAAAAAGCCAGTTACGACGAAGCGCAAATGATTATTCTACCGGGTGGGATGCCTGGCTCGAAAAACCTGATGGAACATACCGGATTGAGTAAGCAGTTGCAGCAGTTCAACCGTGAAGGAAAGATGATTGGGGCCATTTGCGCTGCCCCCATGGTGTTGGGCAATCTCGGTTTACTCAACGGGAAAAAGGCTGTATGCTATCCGGGATTCGAGAATCAGCTTATTGGAGCCAGCCTGTCAACCCAACCATCGGTAGTCGACGGAACCATTATTACCGGCCGGGGCGTTGGTGCAGCACTCGATTTCGCGCTGAATATTGTTAAAGAATTGAAAGACAAACCGACAGCCGACAAGTTGGGACAAGCCTTACTGGTTTATCCTTCAAAATAACGATTTAACAGTATCTTACACTTTTAAAAACATCACAAATTCAACCAATTAGCCCTAATTTTTAAACATTTTACCGTTTGATAAAAGGCGAAAATCACTATTTTTCGCCTTTCTTTTTTTCAACATCCGTTAAAGCGGATTAAATCATTCACAACATCACCATGTTAAACAAACACAATTCTCTAACAAACTTCCAGCTAACAGCGCTGGTCATCCTTCGTATAGCGATAGGATGGCATTTCCTTTACGAAGGCGTTTCAAAGGTTTTGAATCCGGGATGGTCATCCATTGGCTACCTTCTGGACTCTAAAGGGCTTTTTGCGCCGATCTTTCATTCCATGGCCCGTAATGCTTCTGTGCTGTCATTCGTCGATTTTATGAATGAATGGGGTCTTGTATTGATTGGTACCGGCCTTATATTAGGCTGTTTCACCCGTATTTCGGCCTACAGCGGCATGTTGCTTCTTGCACTTTATTATCTGTCGCATCCCCCGTTTATCGGAATCACTTATGCCTTGCCAACCGAAGGCAACTACTTTATTGTCGATAAGGTATTTATCGAGTTCTTTGCCACATGGGTATTGGCACTTATCCCTACAGGCAGTGTTATCGGTATCGACAGATTAATTTGCAGAAAAAAAAGCTAAAGCATTGACTATTATGAAAAAAGAGATAGAAAAACCAGATAATGGCCAACCCGAAAAAAGCGTTAAAAGAAGAGAGGTAATTAAAGGGCTGGCAACGCTGCCCATAGCCGGAGCGGTAGCCTACGGGGCATACAAGAAAAGACAATACGACCAACTAATTGGAAAAAACATCAGCGGTCAGGTAGGTATCAGCTACGATGCCCCTCCGGCAATTCCACCATCCAATACGGGCAATAAGGTTATCCGCATCGGACTAATCGGATTCGGCATCAGGGGAAAACAGCTGGCCAAGGCACTTGGGTTTGCCCATCCTACTCAGGTTGACGAATGGAAAAAAGCTGCCGCTGAGAATAAAAACGATACCCGATATGCCGAGTTTCTCGAACAAGAGAATTTGGGTATCAAGGTAACGGCTATTTGCGATATTTTCAGAAGTTACGAACAGATGGCTGTCGAAGCCGGTGCCAACATTAACCGTATCGGTTCTGACGGGAAACCCGAAGCGATGCCTAAAATTCACAAAACCTATCAGGATTTGTGTGCCGACCCTGAAGTAGATGCCATTGTAATTGCTACACCAGATCACTGGCACGGTCCGATGACCATCGAAGCCGCCAGGAATGGCAAACATGTCTATTGCGAGAAACCGATGACCTGGACGGTTGAAGAGACATACGAAGTACGCAAAATAGTGAAAGAAAGCGGAATCGTCTTTCAGTTAGGCCATCAGGGGCGTCAGACCGATAGTTATCTGAAAGCGCAGGAAGCGATTGAAAAAGGGGTATTGGGCCCCGTTAACCTGATTGAGGTAACCACCAACCGCAACGACCCCAACGGAGCATGGGTATACGATATTCATAAAGATGCCAACCAAAACACCATCGACTGGGAACAGTTTATTGGTCAGGCCCCCTGGCACGAGTTTAGCCTCGAACGGTTCTTCCGCTGGCGTTGCTGGTGGGATTACAGTACCGGCCTTTCGGGCGACTTGTTGACCCACGAATACGATGCCATCAATCAAATTATGCATTTGGGTATCCCCGATTCGGCCATGTCGACCGGTGGAGTCTATTTCTTTAAAGATGGAAGAACTGTGCCGGATGTGCTGCACACCGTTTTTGAATTTCCGAAAAACAACCTGTCGCTGCTCTACAGTGCCACGTTGGCCAGTCAGAAAAACAGGGGAAAAGTGGTGATGGGACACGATGGCTACATGGAAATGGGCGAAACGCTTACCATCTACGCCGATCCCCGCTCAACCCGTTATGCAGAAAAGATAAATGATGGGACGATTGACCCCAATAATCCGATTTATTCCTACATACCCGGAAAGAAAAATGTCGATGCGGTAACATCGGCTACCGAACGCTACTTTGCCGGACGTGGGCTGCTCTATACCTATCGCGGGGGTAAGCGTGTGGATACGACTCATCTCCATTTGAAAGAATGGCTCGACTGTATCAGAAATGGGAATCAACCCAGTTGCAATATCGATCAGGGTTTCGAGGAGGCCATCACAGCCCATATGGGAACACTGTCGTACAAACACAACAAACGGGTTTACTGGGATCCAGAAAAAGAATTGATTCTTGTGTAATCCATAAAAAGTCTCCGTCCGGAACAAAGTCCTTTTCGCACCTTACATCACGAAAAGCCGGACGGAGCTTTTTTTACCCATGCAAAGCGGGATGACTGAATGACAAACTCCTGCTATTTTCAATTTGTAACTGCATAATTCTCAATTTTCGGTTTTTTTATTTTGCAGATTGCAGTTTATCAGGTATTTTTAAAGCACTATTTAGTTTTTTATACAACCAACTAAAATTTATATTAAAATGGTAAACAGACGTAATTTTTTGAAATCATCAGCAGCTGTTGTTATTGGCGGTTTGGCAGCCAACCAGCTTATCTCTTCATGTGCCACAAAACCAGCCGCTCCGAAGAAACAGGTTGGCCTTCAGCTTTATTCGTTGCGCGATGCGATGAAAGACGATGTTACAGGCACACTGAAAAAGGTAGCCGAAATGGGCTATACAACCGTCGAAACTGCCGGTTACAACGATGGTAAGATTTATAACATGGCTCCTGCCGAATTCAAGAAAATCGTTGAAGACCTTGGGATGAAGGTTACCAGCGCCCACCTTGGCCAGGCATTCTCGAAAGAAAAAGAGGTGGAAGTAATGGAATGGTGGAAAAAAGCTTGCGGTGCACACGCAGAACTGGGTGTAAAATATATGGTTCAGCCATTTATGCCGGTAAACGACCAGACTACCCTCGACGACATTAAGATGTATTGCGACTATTTCAATAGCGTAGGCTACGAAACGGCTGCAAGCGGAGGTATCGCTTTTGGTTACCACAACCACGATTTTGAATTCCGCACCATCGGCGATAAAGTGATTTATGATTTCATGCTCGAAAATACCAGTCCGAACCATGTATTCTTCGAAATGGACGTTTACTGGGTAACCGAGGGCGGTAAAAACCCGGTAGATTATCTAAATACTTATGCCGACCGTTTCCCTGTTCTCCACATCAAAGACGAGAAAGAGCTGGGCGCCAGTGGCAAGATCGATTTCAAACCAATTTTCGATACGGCTTATGCCAAAGGGCTGAAAGAGTTTTATGTTGAAGTTGAAAAATACACCAACAACGATCCGGTGGCCAGCGTAAAACAAAGCTACGACTTCCTCGCAGCTGCCGAATATGTAAAGTAATTTGATACCAATATCATCACGATAAAGGCGGTCCTTCACAAACGACCGCCTTTTTTTGTACCATTTTATTCCCTAATTTTGGATTCAACACCAAACTAAGTCACCATGAAAACGGCCGAAGTGCTTTATCACGAATTGGTCGCCTATTGTGAGGCCAATGCCGACGAACAGATTGTAAAGAAATATTCGCGCTATTTTAAGGAAGGTTATGATGCTTACGGGCTGACAACCGTGATATTCGAAAACAAGGTAAACGAATTAAAAGCGCAACCCGATTTCACCCTTCCCCTTGTTCTGGAAACGGCCCCGCTGCTGATGAAAAGCGGCAAATACGAGGAAGCCAGTTTTGCCATTATCCTTCTCTGGCAAAAAAAGAAAGAATTCACCCCGGCAACATTCGAACAGATTGACCGATGGTTTGCCATTGGAATAACCAACTGGGCCCATTGCGATGTGCTTTGTAGCGAAACCCTGCCTTATTTCTTTATCGAGAAGATTGTATTGCCTGAAAAGCTGGCAGAATGGCAAAACTCCCCTTACCGATTTCAACGTAGGGCAATTCCGGTTACCTCCATCAAAATGCTAAAATCGGGCTTCGAATTGCAAACCTTATTGCAATTCGTTGAACCATTGATGCTCGATAAGGAAAAGGTGGTCCATCAGGGACTGGGGTGGTTTCTGCGCGAAGCCTGGAAAAAATATCCAATCGAGACCGAAGCATTCCTTTATCGTTGGAAAAACCATTCGGCAAGACTAATCTTCCAATATGCTACTGAGAAGATGGACAAAGATCAAAAAAGCCGTTTCAAAAAAGAATAACACTTAAAAACGAACCAATTCGCAAACCAATTATGAAACTTACAACACTACTCGTTATTTCAATTTTTCCGCTTTCATTGTTTGGCCAAAACAATCTGCATCAAGCAAAAGCAAAAACACTCGTCTGGGCTGACGAGTTTGATTACGAAGGCCTTCCCTCACCCGAAAAATGGAATTACGAAACAGGTATGGTTCGCAACCACGAAGCACAGTATTACACACACGAACGTTTGGAAAATGCAAAAGTATCGTCCGGTTTTCTGACTATCACCGCCAGAAAAGAGGAATACAAAGAAGCCCATTACACATCGGCAAGTATCAATACCAAAGGCAAATATGAATTTGCAGGCGGACGTATTGAAGTGAAAGCCAAATTACCGCAAGGACGCGGGACCTGGCCGGCTATCTGGACACTGGGAACCAATATCAGTCAGGCTGGCTGGCCCGCCTGCGGCGAGATCGACATCATGGAATTTGTAGGTTATGAACCCAACATGATTTACGCCAATGTTCATACCGATAAGTACAACCACAGTATCGGCACGGGACGAGGGGGTAAAATCGAAACGGATAAACCGTACGGAGATTTCCATATTTATGCTGTTGAATGGTTTAACGATCGGCTCGATTTTTACATCGACGAGAAACTTTATTACAGTTGTGCCCGAAAAGGCGAAGGAATAGGCGAATGGCCCTTCGACGACCCTCAATACTTGTTGATAAACATGGCCATCGGCGGTGACTGGGGTGGCCAAAAAGGGATCGATGATTCAATCTTTCCGGTGGAATACAAGATTGATTATGTAAGAATCTATTCGTTGCAGTAATTTTTCTACCAAAAACAGATAACAGTTCAATTCCAATAAAATATTAATCAAAATGAACAGCAATAAATACTTGTTCTGGATAACGTTTGTAGCCATTAATGGCGGTTTACTTTTTGGGCTGAACATGGCAGGCATTTCGGGAGCCGTAGGAATGATTAAAGGCGAATTTAACCTTTCGGACAGCGGATTGGGAACCGTTGCCGCGCTCCTCACCATCGGCTGCCTGATTGGAGCCCTTTTTACCGGCACTTTTACCGAGCGGTATGGCCGTAAAAAAGTGATGCTGGTTACCGCCATATTGTATATAGTTTCGGCATTGGGCTGCGCTTTTTCGCATTCCTATCCCGCACTGATTCTGTTCAGGGTACTGTCTGGACTGGCTGTGGGAGCCACATCAGTGGTTGGGCCAATGTATATTTCCGAAATATCGCCTGCCCACAACCGTGGCAAGCTGGTATCGATGAACCAATTTGCCATCACTATCGGTATTCTGATGGCCTATATAATTGACTACATGCTGATTGGGCTAGGAGAAAACAGCTGGCGATACATGTTGGCCGTTCCGGCCTTGTTCGGCACTTTTTACCTGATATTTTTAACAACAACTTTCCCGGAAAGCCCTCGCTGGCTGTTGGCCAAAAACCGAAGAGATGAGGCTGTAAATGTGTTGAAGAGAATCGGCGGACAGAAATTAATTGATGACGAACTTCCTGAAATGGAACGCAACCTCCTGCTCGAAAGGAAGAAAGAGAAAGTGAGTTACGGCGAAATATTCAAAGGCAAAACCGGCCGAATCGTTTTGATTGGGACGTTGATAGCCATGTTTCAGCAGATTACAGGCATCAACGCTGTCATTATGTTTTCGCCCGATATCTTTCAGGCAGCAGGCTCAGCTGCAACCGATTCGATGATGCAATCGATGATTGTCGGGCTGGTCAACTTTCTGATGACCATTGTAGCCCTTTGGCTGGTCGATAAGAAAGGAAGAAAAACATTGCTGCTCTGGGGAGCTGTAGGCATGATGATTTCACTGGCCTATCTCTGTTATGAATTTTCGCAGCCCGAACAGAACGGCATCGGGGTACTGGTTGCACTGCTGATTTACATTTCATTCTTTGCCGCCTCGTTTGCACCGGTCATGTGGGTCATTATTTCTGAAATCTATCCCAACCGAATCAAAGGGGTGGCCATGTCCTTCTCGACGGCTGTCAGCTGGCTTTGCACCTTTCTCACGGTATATTTCCCTCCGGTAATTCAAGGTTCACTGGGACTAAACTATCTTTTTGGAATTTTTGGATTATTCAGTTTGCTGGCCTTCATTTTTGTCAAAATCTGGATTCCCGAAACCAAAGGCAAATCGCTGGAAGAGATTCAAGTTCAATTGGGACTTAAAGATTAACGACTAACCGATTGGAAGCATATAAAAAGGGAGCAGTTGAAATGAACTACTCCCTTTTCTTTCAAAACACAAAATCATTTGTATTGATTTAGCTCAGCCACCGTTTTACTGAAATCACGTTCCATTTCAAGCAACTGCCGATAACTTTCGTAATAGATACTAAACTCAAGCATATACTCTGTCAGCGAAATTTCACCGTGGGTCAAGGCTTTTTGCAAAAGAGCATTGTTTCCCACTCCATTCAACTTCTGTCTGAAATCGGTCAGTGTCTTTTGCAGGGTTACAGCCTTTTGAAATAACCCTTGTAAATGATTATAAAACTGAAGTTTTGCATCAGCCTCGGCACCCTGTACAGCGACTGTTCGTGCTTTGGCATATTTTACCTTGTTGCTGTTTTCCCAGAGTGGAATCGAAATTCCGGCAGTAACCCCCTGAAACTGTTGTCCCACCACATTCTCACTCATATAACCGGCCTGTAATTTTGGCAAACTTAATGCAGCGTTAAGTTTCTCTTGCTTTTGGCTGATGGCAATTTCCTGTTTCAGCCATTGCAGAACAGGGCTTTGGGTTTCCATTTCACCATACCATGTTTCAAAATTATCGGGCAGGGTTTGATTCTGATAAGCCGTATCCTCCAACTCAGGACGAATACCCCCATTCAGCCCGGTTAAATCACCAAGCACCGCTTCACGCTCAATGGCAACACTTTCCAATGCTTTTTCGGCATTTATAAGGTTCACCTTAGCTTTATTGTAGTCCAGAATATTGATATCACCTGAATCGAATTTCGAACGGAAAGCTTCTGCCACCACACCGGCATTTTGCTTGCGGCGCGTCAATTCTCTGGATAAAGCGTTCAGGTAGGTCAAATCGGCACACAAAAGCCTTGTTTTCAATATTAACGAACGATATTCCTTCTGATATTCCAAGTCGAACTGCGCATTTTTATAATCCGCAATCTGGTTTTTAAAATGGTAGGCCGATGGAAAATCGAATGTCTGGGTGACGCTGATATCGGTACGATTGCCTATAGCTGCCGGCGAACCCCATAGATAATTGAATTCCACTTCGGGATTCTGTAAAAAAATACCCGTTCTCGTCCCTTGTTTTTCTGCATCGAAATGGGCTTTCAACGCTTTCAACGTGGTATTGTTTTGCTCGACAGCAACCATTATTTTATCAGTACCACTCTGCGCCTGAAGATATATACTACCTGAAAACAAGGCAATTATTACTATAATTATCTTTTTCATGTTCATTTTTTGGGCTTTTATTCGTTATCCTGATTGTTGTCGTTTTTCAAAAGGCCCCGTTTTATCAGGATACCGTAAACGATAGGTACAATGTAAATATTCAGCATGGTCGATGTAAGCAGTCCGCCTAAAATCACTTTGGCCATCGGGCTTTGAATTTCATTTCCGGCCAAATTGCCTCTCATGGCCAGTGGGATAAGTGCCAGGGCAGCAGTCAGGGCCGTCATCAGAATTGGATTAAGCCTGTCGGTTGAACCATTGACAATCATCTCTTCGGTAGCTGCCCCTTTTTTCTGCAAATGGAGGTAATGCGATATCAGCAAAATCCCGTTACGGGTAGCAATGCCAAAAAGCGTGATAAAGCCAATGATAGCAGGAATACTCATTATCCCGGAAGTAAAGAATATGGCAAAAACACCGCCAATCAGTGCAAGCGGTAGATTCAACAGAATGATACCGGCCAGTTTGAAGTTTTTAAACTCCTGAAAAAGCAACAGAAAGATAATCAAAAGTGCCATCACAGAAGCCAGCATCAAAGTCTGCGATGCTTTGGCCTCGCTTTCAAACTGACCACCGTATTCGACACGGTAACCTTCGGGCAATGTGACTGAATTGGCTACATTGTTTTGAATATCTTTGACCACGCCCCTCAGGTCGCGTCCGGCAACATTGGCCGAAACCACAATCTTTCGTTGTACATTCTCCCGGCTAACCGAACTGGGGCCTGAAACCGAAACCACCTCAGCCACCTGCCCCAACGGGACTTTTTTCCCGTCGTGGGTATCCATCAACGCCGATTTTATCCCATCAACAGAGTGGGTATAGTCTGAATTCAGCTTCAGTATCAAATCGAAGCTTTGCTGTCCTTCGTAAATATCAGCCAGTTTTTCGCCACCGAAGGCGATATCAATAAAATCGTTGAACTGCTGCATGGTAATGCCATACAGGGCCAGCATATTGCGGTTGGCACGAATCTGAACCTGAGGTATCTCTACCTGCTGCTCCACATTCACATCGACCAGGCCGGGAATATCGACTATCGAACTTTTTATCTGGTTTCCTATCGAAAACATACGGTTCAGGTCCGAACCAAAAAGCTTGATGGCAATATTGGCCCGTGTCCCCGATAGCATATGGTCAATTCGATGGCCCAATGGTTGACCAATCGTTGCCGCCACTCCGGGAATCGTTGCAATCCTTTTTCGCACATCGGCAACCAATGCTTCGTCGCTGCGATCTTTTAGAACAAAATTAACATCGATCTCCGCACTGTTGGTCGTCTGCGAATGTTCGTCCAGTTCGCCACGCCCCGTACGTCGTGCAGTACTGGTGATTTCGGGAATCTGCAATAATTCCATTTCAACCCAATTGCCCAACCGGTTGCTCTCTTCGAGCGAGGTCCCCGGTTTAGTTATCACCGAAAGTGTCAGTGCCCCTTCGTTAAATTCAGGCAGGAAACTCCGTCCCAATGTTGAAAGGGCAATCAACGCCGCCACAAAAAGGGCAAGTGTCGAATAGAGAATCAGCCTTTTGTGATGCAAAGCCCAAACCAGCGATTGGCTGTAGAAATGGGCAAGTTTACGTACCAGCCACTTTTCCTGTTCGTTACGGGCCAAATATTTTTCGTCGGTCAACAGTAATTTCGACAACAAGGGGGTCAATGTCATGGCCACCACCAGCGAAACAAAGAGCGAGACAATAAAAGCAATCCCAAGCGGCCTCAACATGCGGCCTTCCATTCCCGAAAGGAAAAAGAGCGGGATAAATGCCACAATAATAATCAGCGTGGCATTGAGAATAGAGGCCCTAATCTCTTTCGAGGCTTCAAATACAACGGTAAACGACGATTCACGTTCACCGACAGGCTTTTGTCGGTTCTGCCTTAATCGTTTATATACATTTTCGACATCAATAATGGCATCATCCACCAGCGAACCGATGGCAATGGCCATTCCGCCCAAACTCATGGTATTGATGTTCAGTCCCAGAAGTTTAAGTACCAGAACAGCCCCCAGCAACGATAACGGAATAGCCAACAATGAGATAACCGTAGTTCGAAAACTACCCAGAAAGAGGAAAAGGACCACAATTACAAAAAGGCTTCCCTCAATTAGCGCATCCTGAACATTGCTAACCGACGTAGAAATAAAATCGGCCTGTCTGAATATCTTCGTATCGAGACGTACATCAGGGGGCAGTGTTTGCTGTAATGTTGCAAGATTGGCTTCAATCCGCCGGGTAACATCCAGTGTGTTGGTATTGGGCTGTTTCGATACCGAGATAATTACGGCAGGTTGGCCATTCTCCGAGGCGTAACCCATCTTTACGGCACTGCCAATTCTCACTTCGGCCACATCGCGAACCTTTACCGGTTTACCATTCACCGACTTGACATAGCTGTTGCCCAGTTCATCAATATCCGATGTCCGCCCTATTCCACGGACAACATATTCATTTCCAAACTGACGCAACGGCCCGCCCGTCGCATTTTGGCTGATGCCTTTACAAACATCAGCCAGTTCGGCCAGCGAAACCTGATAAAAGTTCAGTAAGCCGGGATTGGCCAGCACCTGATACTCTTTATAATCGCCGCCAATGATGGTAACCTGCGAAACACCACCGGTAGCCAGCAACAATGGCTTAACGTTCCATTCGGCAATCGTCCGCAAATCCATCATGCGGGTGCTGTCGGCCTGTATGCCAATAAAAAATATTTCGCCCATCACACTCGATTGAGGGGCAAGGATAGGTTGACCAACGCCAATAGGCATTTGCGTTGAAACAGTTATTAGCTTTTCGCTAACTATCTGCCTCGCTTTAAAAATATCGGTCCCCCAGTCGAATTCGACCCATACGAACGAAAATCCCTGTGAAGAGGATGAGCGGACGCGGCGTACATCGGTTGCGCCATTCACGGCAGTCTCAATCGGAAAGGTAACCAACCGTTCTACCTCTTCCGATGCCATACCATGCGCATCGGTCATCACCACCACTGTAGGGGCCGTAAGGTCGGGAAAAACATCGACATCCATCCGAGTGGCTGTCCGGACACCGAAAACGACCAGCAGCAAGGAACTCAGCAAAATAAAATATTTATTCCTGAGTGAAAATTTTATGATGTTATTGAGCACTGTGTTCCAATTTTAGATTTTGAGCGGGATTTCGTCCCACCTCTCTTTTCATATTTAATTTTTCAATGAACATGCCCCGAGTGAGGATCGAGAGCGCCGGTAGCCTGAGCCAATTTTATCAAAATAGCCCCTTGGGTTACCACCCTTTCCGTTTCGGATAAACCGCTCAGAATGGCAGTATCGAGCCCGTCGGTTACACCGGGCTTCACTTCGCGCTTCTCGAAAAGTTCGGGGTTAATTTGCACATAGACAAAGTAGTTGCCCTGTTCTTCGAGCAACGCACTGTTGGGAATGGTGATGACAGGCTCTGCTGAACCCGCTTTCAGATAGAGTTCAACGAACCCTCCCTGAAGTAACCCGCCACGGTTATCAACCTGAAGGTTAACCGGTATCAGGTAATTATCGCTACCGGCAGAGCGGCCGTAAGAGATCACTTTCCCATTCAGGGCATCGAGGGGATAGACCGCTTTATCATTGATTGACTTGATGTTGGCCGACAAAATGTTTCCCAGCAACGGTTGGTAACGTTGCTCGACCTCGGCATATAGTTGCAATGTCTTGTTTTGCGAAATAAGTGCCAGCGAAGTACCTGCCTCAACATATTGGCCATTTTCTACCAGCAACTGCTTCACAAAACCGCCTATTGGCGATGTTACGGTTTGCCCCGATGGGGTGAAATTCGACTGGAGATTGTCGAAAACCGATTTGCTATTTTCGTAATTGGCTTTGACAGCCATCAACTCCTTGTCAGATACAATTTTATCGACAGCCAGCTCTTTGGCCCGCTGATAATCGGCCTCAGCCTTATCGAAATTCATTTTGGCTTCGCTGTAACGCACTTTCATATCCCGATCGGAAAAACCGCTTCCCGAAATGGCAAAAAGCGCCTGTCCCCCGCTCACGGCCGCCCCTTCGGTCAGCCCGGCCTTTCCAAGATGAATTGTTCCGTTTGTTTTGGCAGTGACCAATACCTCGTCGCCCGGTGCCGGTAAAACCTTTGCCGTAGTCTTGATTATCTGCCCCATCGGTTTCCGTACCGGTAAGCCGGTAGCAAATTCGGTTTTCCATGATTGCTCTTTGGTAAATACCGTTGTGTTTACCTTCGATGGTTGTTCCATCTCCTCGGCCGCATGGTGAGCATCGTGGTGTTCGGCAAAGATGGTCACATCGGGGACAACAATTGCTGAAATGCCTTGCGCGGTGACAATTTCAAATTTCAACGTACCATTGCCGGCCACTTCGGGTGTAATATCGAAACTGTAAATCCCTTTGCGAACAGGCGCGTCGAGTGTTTGGCGGTTCTCCTTCCCGTCAACGGTAAGAACCAGCGTAACCTGACCCGATTCAAGTGCGTTAAAATCGGGCAAATGAGAAAAATGAGAGAGTACATTGGCCGCTTCGCCGGCCACAAAGGCATCGGCTTCTGCAAAAACTTCAAATTCGGCTGAATATGCGGTGTACTGTATTTTTGGATGTTCCTCATCGGTTGCAGAATGCCCGTTTAACTCAGTGCCGTGTTCATGGTCATGATCGGCCACGGCTTGTTTTGTCGATGGATTGCACCCTGCAAATGCCAATAGCAGCGATGCGAACATTATAATTCTGAAAGACATAAATGAACGGTTTAATTTTTTGCATAAAAATTTGATGCATCCATTATGCGATGCCTCATTCAAACTGAAATAGCAGAAAAATTAAACAGCTGGCGGGGCCCTAAGCCCCGAAGAATCGGTTAAACGGAAATCGTGCCTGATAAATGGCAGCGGCCATCCGGTTTGATTTGAAACAACCTGAAACGGTTCGGCTTGACAATCCGAATCATTTGATAAAAAGTAGTCGAATTGGGTATCGGCTGCAACCGGGCATTTGCCATCGAACTTATTTACGTTGTGCGGGGTGGCAACAACTTGTTTCAACACGCAGTTCTCTTCGCTGCCGCTGTGGTGCTGGTGTTGGTGTGTACAGCAATTGTCCGTCGCGGGTGCTCCTGAATGGCAATGTGATGCAACGAAGCAAATATCATTGTCGGCATGGTGGTGATGCGGGATAACGGCATGGACCAACAAAATCGTGTTGGCCAACAACATTATCACCATTGTCATCACCTTTTTAACCATCGTACTGTAAGTGTGTCCATGCAAAGTTATAAAAATAGCAATCAAACGCAACCACGGCCTAAGCCCCACCCCTTCTGACGGAGAGATAAAAAAACGCTGTTGGCCGATAAAATATCGCCGTTTACCGAAAAAAGGTTTTTCACCACCAACTTTCCAACCATTTTTGAGCTGTAAATGTAACCTCCTGGCACAAGGAAACGTTTAATGTGAAAATTGTTTCCTAAAAAGTGTAATAAAATGATCAATACGCCTACTGATGCACCAAATATAAAGCTGAACAGCATGCTGGAACAGGTACTGGAGCTCTTCTATACATACGGGTTGAAAAATATCAACATGGACGAAATCAGCCATCGGTTAGGCATTTCGAAAAAAACATTGTATTGCCACGTCAAAAACAAGGAAGATTTGATTGACAAAGTGTTTGACTACGAAATCACCCAATGGAACGTGAAGGTTGAAACCATATTGGCCGAACCGGTTAATGCAATAGAAAAGTTGCTTAAAATCAGCATGAAAGTGCACACCGACATTCAACAATTTAATCCCATTTTAAAATATGAGTTGAAAAAATACTACGCTGCCCCTTTCGACAGATACATTGAAAAGAAAGTCGGCTTTATCCATAGCGGAATGATTCGCAACATGGAACAAGGCATTGCCGAAGGGCTTTACCGTCCGAACCTCGATATTGAACTGGTCGCCAAAATATACCTTGGCAGTTTCATCGAAATGCACAATACTGAGATCTGCAAATTCGACAATATCACTTTCGAAGAGGTCCTTTCGGTAATGTTCGAGAACCATATCAGGGCCATTTCGACTCCTGAAGGGTTACAATACTTCGAAAGCCGCATCAAAGACATCAACACAAGTCCAATAATTTAAAGTCCAATAATTCATTCATTTAAACTCCTGTCAAAGTATGTTAACAGACAGAAAAATTGCTTTAATCACCTTTGGGATCGCACTGTTGTCGATTCCAATCCTTGCCGGGGCACAGCCCGATACGCTGAAGCTCTCGCTCGACGATGCCCGAAAAATGGCCATTGAACAGAATACCAATGTCCGCAATTCGGCCATCGACCTTGAAATTGCCAAAAAGAAAGTTTGGGAAACACTGGCCATTGGTCTGCCGCACATCGACGGAAAGGCCGCCTACCAGTTTATCCCGAAAGTTCCGGTACTGCCTGCCAATACGTTCGATCCGAATGCTGACCCCGATGCCACCATCGAACTGGGCGTAAAACAAAATATCACCTACGATGTTACCGTTTCGCAGTTGATATTTAACGGGGCCTATATTGTTGGTGTTCAAGCCACCAAAGTTTATTATCAGCTTTCGGAAAATAATCACGAGAAAACGGTAACCGATGTCAACGAAGCGGTGGTAAACAACTACTATGTAATTCTGGTCGCCGAAGAGAGCCACAAAATCCTGAAGCAAAACCTCGAGAACGTCAACAAAACGCTTTACGAAATCAAGGAGCAGTACAAGCAGGGCTTTGTCGAAAATACCGATGTCGATCAGCTTGAACTGACAGCCAACACCTTGCAGAATGCCATCAGCCAGGTCGAGAACAATCTGGAACTCTCTTACCGGTTGATGAAAATCCTGTTGGGCATTGAAATTGGCCAGCCCATTGCCTTGACCAATTCGCTCGAAACCGACACGCAAATTGTCACTTCGGCCAGCCAACTGGTCAACGAAGTTTTCGATATCGACCAGAATGTCGATTTCAGGATTGTCAATACTGCCGAGTCGATTGCCAAACTCGATTACAAACGCGAGAAATCCAATTCGTTGCCGGTTATCAGCGCGTTCTATATGTATCAGGACAAATGGAAAAAGCCCTTTCTCGACTTTACCTCCAAAGATTTGATTGGCATCAATCTGGCCCTGCCCATCTTCAGCAGCGGACAGCGTTCGGCACTTGTTTCACAAAAACGTATGGCGCTTGAAAAAGCAACCAATACCAGATTTTACACCGCCAACAATTTATTGATGGCAGCCGAACAGTTGCGCAGCGACCTGAAACTGAAAAGCGAAAAATACCAGATTCAGAAGAAAAGCAAAGATCTGGCCGACGTTATCTACAACCGTACACTCGAGAAGTACCGCGAAGGGGTCGCATCGAGTCTCGATTTAATGAACAGTCAGAACCAGTACCTCACCAATCTGACCAATTATTACCAGAGCATTTATGATTTGGCCACCGCCAAAACAAAACTTGAAAAACATTTCAACATCAACCAAAATATTGAAAAATAAACAGATATGAAAATTAATTATATCCCTCTCCTCTTTATCGTTTTACTGGCAGCCTGTGCGCCCAAAACCGATAAAAAAGCTGAACTCGAGCAACTGAAGGTCCAGCGCGACCAGCTCAATACGCAGATTGCCCAACTCGAAGCGATTGTCAACCCATCGGAAAATGAGAAAGTGAAAGCCGTAGCAGTCAAAATCGATACCATCTCCAACTCGGTTTTTAGCCACTTTATCGAAGTACAAGGCATTGTCGATGCCGACCAGAATGTATCGGTCAGCCCGCAATCGCCCGGTATTGTCACGGCCGTTTATGCCAAAGAAGGGATGGCCGTGAAGAGAGGCCAGCTGCTGGCTGCGCTCGACGATATGGTATTGAAAGAGTCGAAAAACGAGATACAAACCCAACTCGATTTGGCCACCACCATCTTCAACAAACAAAAAGCGTTGTGGGAGAAAAATATTGGCAGCGAAGTGCAGTTTCTTCAAGCCAAAGCCAACAAAGAGTCGCTCGAAAGGCGCATCAAAACCATCGACGAACAGATTGCCCTGATGCGGGTTACATCGCCCATCAACGGTACGGTTGAGGATGTTCCGCTAAAGGTGGGCCAACTGGCATCGCCCGGAGCACCCAACTCGGTCATCCGCATCATCAACATGAGCACGGCTAAAGTCGAAGCCGAAGTTTCGGAAAATTTCGCCACCCGTATCAAAAACGGCAATCAGGTTATCGTCAGTTTCCCCGATTTGGGAAAAGAGATTGCCACAACCTTGCATTTCACCAGCCGCTTTATCGACCCGTCGAACCGCACTTTCAAGGTCGAATGTAAACTGCAGTCGGGCGAGGTAGAACTTCGGGCCAATATGATTGCCTATGTCAAAATCAACGACTACACCAACGAAAAAGCCCTTTGCCTGCCGGTCAACAATGTGCAGAGCAACCAGAGCGGCAAATTTGTTTATGTAGCCCGTCAGGATGGCGCGCAGTGGATTGCCGCACGGCAACCGGTCAAAACCGGTGTCGACTATAATGGTGTGGTCGAGATTCTCGAAGGGCTATCAGAAGGCGACATCATTGTTTCAAGC
>CAYOJD010000010.1:10306-50685 GCA_964404205.1 uncultured Prolixibacteraceae bacterium | reverse complement strand
ACGGTTGGAAATTTGCTGGCACAAAAACCCAAGAGCGACAGTAATATTTTTGGCCACGTCATTGCCGAGGGCGAACACCAGCCCTTTGTGAATGTCACCCTGAAGGGGACAACGATTGGTACGGCAACCGACGAAACGGGCCATTTCCGGCTGCTCAACCTGCCATCGGGGAAAGTTACCGTAAGGGTACAACTGATGGGTTATCAGCCCGAAGAGGTTGAGGTGGAACTTCAAGCCGGCGAATCGAAAGAGTTGAACTTTAACTTGAAAACCGACCTGCTTGGGCTCGAAGAGGTGGTGGTTACCGGCGACCGCAATGCCAAAAACCGCCGCGATGCTTCGGTGATTGTGAATACCATCACCCCGCAGCTCTTTTCGGTTACCCAGTCGGTAACGCTAAGCGAAGGGTTAAACTTCTCGCCGGGCGTACGCATGGAAAATAACTGCCAGAATTGCGGCTTCAATCAGGTACGCATGAATGGGATGGAAGGCCCCTATTCACAAATCCTGATCAATAACCGCCCTATCTTTAGTGGGTTGGCCGGGGTTTACGGACTGGAGCTTATCCCGTCGAACATGATATCGCGCATTGAAGTGGTGCGTGGTGGCGGCTCGGCCCTCTACGGCAGCAATGCCATTGCAGGAACCATTAACCTTATCCTTCAGGATCCAATTGCCAATTCGTACGAATTCGGTTTCAACGGCGGCGCTTCGGGCGTGGGGCTTAAAGGCTCGGGCAACGCGGGCAGCGATTACAGTGTGAATGCCAACGGTTCAATAGTCTCGGAAGACAATAAAACCGGGATGGCCGTCTATGGATTTTACCGCGACCGCCAGCCTTTCGATGCCAACAACGACGGTTTCTCTGAACTGACCATGATAAAAAATACCACCTTTGGCAGCCGTTTCTTTCACCGTTTTGGCTACCGGGGCAAACTGGCCGTCGACTTCTTCAACATCAAAGAGAACCGTCGCGGCGGCGACAGGCTCGACTATCCCGAACACGAAGCCGGTATCGCCGAATCGGTGAAACATGATATTACCACAGGTGCAGTTACCTATGAGCAGTTTTTCAGGGAAACCGATTTGTGGTCGCTCTTTGCATCAGGCCAGCTGGTCGACAGGGATTCGTACTATGGGGCCAACCAGTCGCTGAAAGATTACGGGAAAACACGTGGCTTTACCTACTCGGTGGGCACGCAGTACAACGCCAACTTTACCAACTCATCGCTGGTGCTGGGGTTCGAATCGCGTCACGAAACGCTGAACGACAGAAAATTGGGTTATCCCGATTACGAAAATGCCACTGTCGTAAACGGAGAGATTACCCATATTCCCCATACCGACGACACAACGGTAGCCGATCAGGAGAGCAATACCACCGGGGCTTTTGCCCAGTACGAGATCAGGTTGAACCGGTTGAGCAGCTCATTTGGTGCCCGTTTCGACCACTACCGGATTGCGGACAACGAAGACGATTCGAACCAGGAAAGCGGAAATGTGCTTAGTCCGCGTGTGACATTAAAATACGACTGGAGCGATTTTCTGCAGTCGCGCCTGAGCTATTCGCAGGGTTACCGTGCCCCGCAAATTTATGATGAGGATCTACATATCGAAACGAGTGGCTCGCGGAAAGTAATCCACCGCAACGACCCCAACCTGACCAAAGAGACCAGCCATAGTTTCACCGCTTCTGTCGATTTTAACAAGCAGCTAGGTAAAGTCAGTTTTGGCCTGCTGGCCGAAGGGTTTTATACCAAGCTGAATGATGCTTTTGTCAACGAATATGGGGTTCCCGATGAAAATGGGGTAGTGGTGTTTACCCGTACCAATGCTGCCGACGGGGCGGTGGTACAGGGGGTCAACCTGGAGTTAAACCTCGTTCCCGGAAAGAATCTTAATCTGAAAGCCGGCTATACAATTCAGAAGAGCGAGTTTGGCGCACCGCACGAATTTGGGGAGAAGCGCTTCTTTCGCACCCCCAACCAGTATGGTTTTGCAGCCATCGACTGGGATTTTGCGGCCAAATGGTGTCTCTCGGCCACCGGAAACTATACCGGGAAGATGTTAGTGCCCTATTTCGGAAATACCATTGCCAATCCCGATCAGGGCGAATTGAGAACGACCGGTTCGTTTATGGATATTGGGATGAAGATTTCGCGCGATATCCGTATCAACGGGGCAACATTGCAACTCTTTGCCGGGGCCAAGAATATTGTCAACGCCTATCAGGATGATTTTGATTCGGGAATCGATCGCGACCCGGGCTATATTTACGGGCCATCGCTGCCGCGGACCATTTACTTTGGGTTGAAAGTGGGGAACCTGCTGAAATAAATATACTGCACCAGAGAGGTGCCTTGCGTTCTTGCAGGGCACCTTTTTTTCTTCCGGTTATTCAACCAGAGGCCTGATTTTATTCATCCAGACCATATATCCGTCGCCGTTCAGATGAAGGCCGTCGTTGGTCAGTGCCGGATTGAGTTGCTGGTCGTCCTTATTCTTCATCACCTCGAAAAGATTGATAAAATTGAACCCCTCGCTTTGGCAGAAGGTTTCGAGCTGGGCGTTAATCCAGATAATTTCGGCGGTTTTGCCATCGAGTTTTTTGTAGCGCCCAAACGATTCGTTGATGGGAAGGATGCTTTGAAGATAGAGTGTCGTCGTTGGCGATGCCGCCCTGGTTTTCCATGCAATCTGACAGATATGGGCGAAAACCGAATCTTTCGGAATATTTTGCGACAGGTCGTTGATACCAATCAACAGAAAAACCTTGGCGGGGTTCGAACGGGTGACTTCGCCGAGCCGCAACAATACCCCTTCGGAAGTGTCGCCGCTGATACCGCGGTTTTTGATATGCGGGTTGGCAAACATTTCGGCCCACTCGCCCCCGTCGGTAATGCTGTTACCCAGAAAGATGATTTCGTTTTGGGTGTCAGGAAGCTGTTCGAACAGCGAGACCTTCTGGTAGTAGTAAGGCGGGAATTTGCCGGTTTGCGCCGATAATGAAATGGTTGTCAGAATAAAAATGGATAGCCAGATTGATTTCATGTTGTGGTTTTTATTGGTTTTCAGTATCTGATACACTGGCTTTGTTGTATATGTCCTGAATGATTAATCCGGCCAACGTGAATCCGTAAATGGCTGTGATATGGGCAACCGTGCCGTTGATAACCGCCTTTTGACTGCACCACTCGTGATTCGAAAGCTCAGGGTCGCCCGGGGCATTGGCCGTTTTGGGACACATACATTTATCGGTACCGCATGATGAGCCGGCCCCTTTGTTCTTGAGCAGCTCTTCGCTGTAAATGCACATAAATTTTTTCGCAGGCAACTCTCCTTTTCGGATTAACCCCCTGACTTTGGCGGCTAACGGACAGCCCTTCACCTTCCAGAATTCGGCAACACGGATGCGTGTCGGGTCAAGCTTCAGCGAAGCGCCCATCGAAGAGAAAAAGGTGGCATCGGTTTTTGTTGCCTGACGTATCAAATGCACTTTGCTGCCCAAACTATCGATGGCGTCGATAATATAGTCATACTTATCCAGTTCGAAAGAGTCGTTGCTGGCCTGGTTGTAAATCTTCTGGAGCGCGGTTATCTCGGCCGACGGGTTAATTTCCAGCAAGCGACGCTTCAAGGCTTCGGTTTTCACCTCCCCGACAGTCAGTTTGGTGGCATGTAATTGTCGGTTGATATTGGTGATGCAAACCCTGTCGGAGTCGACAATGGTCAGCTTGGATATCCCTGTGCGGATAAGGCTTTCGGCACACCAGCTGCCTACGCCGCCTATCCCGAAAATAATCACCCTCTTCGACGATAAAACCTCCATGATATCTTTGCCGAACAACAACTCGGTTCGCTGAAATATTGCTTTTGCCATCCTCAATTCTACATTCTAAATTCAGGGCAAAGGTATAAAAATTGCGGGTTGGGTTTAGAGTATCAGGGAATGATGGGTGAATTCAATCAACCCGGGGCACTGCAATCCGGGTTTTTATCTGAGCGACTGCTCGAAAGGCAACCGGTTAACCAGTGAACGGCCAAGGGTGATTTCGTCGGTGTATTCCAGCTCATCGCCAATCGATACGCCGCGGGCCAGAACAGAGATATGGACATCGAAATTTTTCAGTTTCTTAAAGAGGTAAAAGTTGGTGCTGTCGCCCTCCATTGTGGTGCTCAGCGCAAAGATAACCTCGTCAGTTTGCCCTTTTTCAACCCGGTGTACCAGCGAGTCGATTTCCAAATCGGAGGGGCCAATACCATCCATGGGCGAGATAATGCCACCCAGAACATGGTAAAGCCCTTTGTATTGCAGGGTGTTTTCGATCGACATCACATCGCGTATATTCTCTACCACACATATCTGACGCTGGTTGCGCGATGGGTTACTACAGATATTGCAGGTGTCGTGATCCGAAATATTTCGGCAGATATGGCAATGTTTAACCTCTTCTCTCAGTTTGGTGAGCGACTCGCTGAAGCGGCGCACCTCTTCCGGATCGCGTTTCAACAAGTGAAGCACGAGCCGAAGAGCGGTTTTCTTCCCGATGCCCGGGAGCCTTGAAAATTCGCTGACCGCATTCTCCAATAGTTTGGATGGGAAGTTTTCGATAACCATACTGAAAGGTAAATCATGTTTTGATGGCCAAAGGTAGCAACTGTAACTTAAAAATGATCATCTATGGAGTTACCGGATAAAAGTTTAGTTACAGATTAAACCAACCGGTTTAAGTGATGTCAAAAAGGCAAAACAAAAATAGCCGGACTGCCCTGCTTCATTGAGATGATAATCATTGCAGTCCATTTTATTAAGCAATTTAAATGACGAAGTTATGAAGAAAGAATTTTTGCTTGTTTTGGTGGCAGGATTGTTCTTTTCCCTGACTGCCTGTGCCCAGCCGCAAGGCCCGCGCGGAAACTTCTCGCCCGAAGATATGGCCAAACGCCAGACGGAGATGATTCAGAAAGCTACCGGGATTGACGATGCTACTGCAAAAAAAGTGCAGGAGATCAATCTGAAATATTCCAAAATCATGCGGGATATGAGAGAAAAAAGCGACGATCGTGAGGCAATGCGTGAAGAGATGGGTAAAATCCGCGAAAAGCGTGATGCGGAAATCAAAGCGTTACTGACCGACGAGCAATACAAAAAATATCAGGCTCAACAGGAAGAGATGCGAAAAAACCGTCAGGGTGGCGGTGGCCCAAGATAAATCACAGCAGTTTTTTTGAATTTGGTATATGAAGCCATCCGCCAGTCAAAGGTGACACCGGATGGCCTTTTTTTTTATGCATGGCCAGAATGGTCAATAGACATTTTTCTTCCCGGTAAAACTGTTTCTGAACTGTGTCGGGGTAATGCCTTGCTTGCGTTTAAAGATGCGGTTGAAGTTTGAAATGTTGTTGAACCCGCACTTGAAACAGATTTCGCTTACCCCCATTTGTGTTTCGATAAGCATTCGCGTAGCAAAACCAAGTCGCATTTCGTTCAGATAATCGACAAACGATTGTCCGGTATGTAACCTTACCAACCTGGTAACCGACACCACCGACATATTCAGTAATTCAGCCAGCTGGGCCAGTTTAATTTTTCGATTATAGTTGGCTTTCACAAAATGGTGAAGCCGCTCAATCCGTTCATTTCCGCCATGATTATCGGTTTTCTCAAAATAGGGACTTGTGAGGAACTTTTGGTTTTTCGAAATTGCAAGCTCGTAAAGCAACGCTTGCAACTCGAGGTAAGAGTCGAACCCTTTTTTTCGACAGATAGCATGTATCTTCTTTTCTACCTGCACAATCGTCTCTTCGGGAAACAGTATTCCGCGTTTGGCATTTTGAAAAAGCTCCCTGATCGGACGTAAAATATTTTTGTTCAATACTTCTCCGAATAGATCCTCCGGAAACTGAACGGTGATTTCGTGGATGTCATTCGATTGGTTTCGCGCGTTTTCCCAGCCATGAAAAACTCCAGGGCCAACCATTACCAGTTCCCGATGGCCAATTTCGGCAATATGGTCGCCAACCACTCGTCGTGCCCCCTCGGCATTCGAAATGTAATTAAGTTCATATTCAGGATGGTAGTGCAACGGAAAGTTGAATTCCGGCTTGTGCCTGTCGAAGATCATAAAGCAGTCGTTCTCTTTCAGGGGAGTAATTTCGCGCTGGATGGTCTCTTTCATACCGGGAGATTTTTAAGACGGTTCAAAGATAATATTGCTGACAAGAAAGTACAATTATTGCAAATATTAATTTTTACTATTTGTTAATCAGTGGTTTAATTCTGTTTGTGTGTAAGTTGGCCATATTCTGACTTTTGTTGTTATTTTTATATATCGCTGATAAACATGCGATAGTCCGGTTTCTTGGTTTCATGAGTTCCGCGATGTATTTACAATAAATCGTTTAAAATTGGAAAAATTGCATCGGTATATGATTCGATAATATTAGTTTGGCATTGCTGTTTCCACTATTTTCGTCAACAGATTTTACAATAGAACTTTATCCCGAAACCGTTGGGGTCAGGATTGAGGCTAATCCTTAACTTATCATGAAAATGAATCGATTTTTTTCTGTTTGGTTGATTGTTTCGACCTTTTTTGCTGTTTCGTGCAGCAAATCGGAGGGTGATGTTGTCGAAAAAGACACGACTGCTCCTGCCGTATTATCTGTAACACCTGCCGATGGTGCCTCGGGTGTGGCAACTTCAGCTGTAATTTCGGTGGTTTACAGCGAGAATATCAGTCTTAATGCCAACTATCAGATTACGGTTAATGGTATTGGGAAAAGCTGCACCGTTAATGGGTCGACTTTAACCATCGATATGGCTCTCGAACCCGGAACACAATATCAGGTAAGTATTCCGGCCAGTACGGTGAAAGATGCCGCCGGAAATTTTGCCGCTGCCAAACAGTTTGGCTTTGCCACAGTGGCAGTGGCAGCCGAGACAATTTTGGTGGAGGCTGAAAATGCTGTGCGTTCATCGGGATTAAACCTTCAAACGGTCTGGACCGGTTACTCTGGTACGGGTTATGTCGGAAATTTCGTGAACAGTGACGATAAACTAACCTTTAATTTGACCGGAGTGGCTGCCGGGACTTACGATATTATCGTTAGATATTCTACGTCGAACTGGGGAACAAAGATCTGTAACCTTTCGGTCAACGGCACATCGTCGACATTCGAACTGAGCGACTCGAAAGAGAGTTTTGTAACATCGAAATTTGCACGGTTGAAGCTGCCTGCCGGGAACAATACGATTGTCATCTCGGCCAATTATACCTATTTTGCTATCGACTATCTGAAACTGGTTCCAGGTCAATCTAATACCAATATCACAGCTTCGCTGGTTACAGTGGCCCCATCGTCGCAGGCCGTGAAAGTGTATGAATTTCTGAAAAGCAATTACGGAACAAAAGTGGTTTCGGGAACAATGGCCAATGTCAACTGGAACATCAATGAAGCAGAATGGGTGAAACGGCATACGGGGAAATATCCTGCCATCGCAACTTTCGATTACATTCATCTGAAATCATCGCCGGCTGACTGGATCGATTATTCCAATACAACAGTAGCTGAGAATTGGTGGAAAAATAACGGGTTGATCAGTGCCGGCTGGCATTGGATTGTTCCCACGTCGCAAGGTGCTTCAGAGTTGACTTACGAACCTGGAAAAACCACCTTCAATGCAGCCAATGCAACCGTTGTGGGTACTTGGGAAAACGATGTGGTAAAGGCCGACCTCGAAAAAATGGCCGGTTATCTGAAACTGCTGAAAGCTAAAAATATTCCGGTTATCTGGCGCCCGCTTCACGAAGCAGCAGGCAATACCTATGAATACAACGGGGGGACTGCTTGGTTTTGGTGGGGAGCCAAAGGGGCCGATGCTTATAAAAAGCTATGGATCTATATGTTCGATTATTTCAAAGCCCAGGGGTTGAACAACCTGATTTGGGTATGGACGACCCAAACCAAAGACAAGGAATTTTATCCGGGCGATGATTATGTCGATATCGTTGGGCGTGATATTTACAATAAAGGCGATGCACTGGCTGTTGCCATCGAATTTAGCCGTATTCAGGATGCTTATCCAAACAAGATGGTGACACTGAGCGAGTGTGGAAATGTGGCTAAAATATCCGATCAATGGGCTGCAGGAGCTGCCTGGTCTTATTATATGCCCTGGTATGACTACAATCGAACAAACAGTTTGACCGAAGCTGATTTTAGTAGTGCCGATCATCAACATGCCAACGGGGCCTGGTGGATTGATGCTTTCTCGAAAGATAATGTAATAACCCGCGATGCCATGCCAAGTTTAAAATAACCTTCGGATTTGAAACGTTCAAATGAATAGATATAGATTTAAAAAATATAAATACGATGAACAATAACTTATTTAACGAAAGAAAGAAGCAAATTTCTGAAGCACAGGAAGAGTTGCTTTCACGCAAAAATGTTGAGCTGTTTAGTGAAAATGGCATTTACAACAAGTACAAATTTCCGATAGTTACCCGCCATCATGTACCGATGGAGTGGCGTTACGACATGAACCCCGAAACCAATCCCTATTTTATGGAACGAATCGGCTTCAATGCCGCGTTTAATTCCGGTGCAATGAAATGGAACGACAAATATCTGTTGGTCGTTCGTACCGAAGGCAACGATCGCAAATCGTTTTTCGCGATAGCCGAAAGTCCCAACGGGATCGATAATTTCAGATTTTGGGAACGCCCGATTACCCTACCCGAAACCGAAGATCCCGATACAAATGTTTACGATATGCGTTTGACCCGGCATGAGGATGGCTATATCTACGGCGTATTTTGTACCGAACGCAAAGATCCAAATGCTCCGGCCGGAGATACCAGCAGTGCAGTGGCCGCTGCGGGGATTGTCCGTACAAACGACTTGATCAACTGGGAACGTCTTCCCGATTTGGTCACTTTTGGAGGACAACAACGGAACGTGGTGCTGATGCCCAATTTTATCAATGGGAAATATGCTTTCTTCACCCGTCCACAGGATGGTTTTATCGACACTGGTAAAGGTGGAGGTATTGCGTTTGGCCTGTCGGATAAGATTGTAGGAGCTGTTGTCAATCAGGAAGAAATAGTCGATGCCAAAACTTACCATACCATCTACGAAGTGAAAAATGGTCAGGGACCGGCCCCAATCAAAACGGATAAAGGCTGGTTGAACCTGGCCCATGGGGTTCGCAATACCGCTGCCGGTTTACGCTACACCCTTTATATGTTTATGACCGCAATCGATGATCCGTCGAAAGTAATTGCCAAACCAAACGGCCATTTTATTGCACCTTACGATGGAGAACGGGTGGGCGATGTGTCGAATGTGGTTTTCAGCAACGGCTGGATTGCCGATGAAGATGGCAAAGTATTTATCTATTATGCTTCGTCTGATACACGTATGCACGTGGCTACTTCGACCATTGATAAGTTGGTCGACTATTGCCTCAATTCGCCGCAGGATAAACTTCGTTCGGCTGCTTCTGTTCAGACCATCAATGAATTGATTGATCAAAACAAGAAATATTTGGGCAAATGATTGATTCCCGGTTTATTGAGTTAAAGCGGCAACTTGGCGAAGAGTTGTCAAATATTCTTCGATACTGGGCCGAATACGGGGTGGACGAACAGTTTGGAGGCTTTGTGGGCCGGAGGAATATTCGAAACGAACGTGTGTCAGGGGCCACCAAAGGGGTTGTGCTAAATGCCCGAATCCTTTGGACTTTCTCTGCTGCTTATAACTTTACGCAAAAGGAAGAATATCTTGTTCTGGCACATCGTGCGTATAACTATCTCACTACAAAATTCTGGGATAAGACTTACGGTGGATTGTTCTGGGAACTGAATGAGGATGGCTCGTTGTGCAACGGTCGTAAACAGATTTATGCACAGGGTTTTGGTATTTACGGTTTCTCGGAATATTACCGGGCTACCGGCTTAAATGAAGCACTGCAATTTGCCATCGAAACCTATCATTTGATCGAGAAATACAGTTTCGACCCAGTTCACGGCGGTTATATCGAGGCACTTTCGCAAAAATGGGAAAAGCTAGACGATATGCGCCTGAGTCCGAAAGATGCCAACGAGCCCAAATCGATGAATACGCACTTGCATATTCTTGAGCCATATACCAATCTGCTACGGGTATATCGCAACGAGGAGCTAAAAGCCAAGACTGAAGGGCTGGTTCGTGTATTTCTTGATAAAATCCTCGATAGCACTAGCAACCATTTGAACCTTTTTTTTGGGTATGACTGGGAGTTGCGTTCGGCAATTGTCTCTTATGGTCACGATATCGAGGCGGCATGGCTGTTAAGCGAAGCCGCTCACGAAATAGGCAATCAGTTATTGATTGATGAAGTGGACCGGATTGCTGTAAAAATTGTTGATGTCGTATTGGCTGAAGGATGCGACAGAGATGGTTCGATTTACAATGAACTGAATTTGACAAAAAAACATCTCGATACCGACAAGCACTGGTGGCCACAAGCCGAGGCAATGGTGGGTTTGGCATACGCAGCGTTTATCACGAACGATTCATCTTACTTCGGGAAACTGGATAACGTATGGAACTTTATTCAGCAAAAAATGTTGGACAAAGAACACGGAGAATGGTTCTGGCGGGTCGATAAAGAGGGTATTCCCAATCAGGAAGAAGATAAAACCGGATTCTGGAAATGTCCTTATCACAACAGTCGCGCAATGATTGAAGTGAGTCAGATAATCGACAAATTTCAATCCTGATAATATTTTTGAAGTAATTGTACAAATAACACTTACTATATTGGTTTTATTGTATATTAGCAGTCGTTTTTGTTTTAAACCAAACATTTGATATTATTTAACCCAAACGTTATGAATAGTTTAAGCAATAGTGTTACGCTAAAAGAGAAGATTGGCTACGGCTTCGGCGATATGGCCTCTTCAATGTTCTGGAAAATATTCGGTATGTATTCGCTCTTTTTCTATACCGATGTTTTTGGCATTGCTGCCGCAGCTGCCGGTACAATGTTTCTGGTAGCCCGGTTATGGGATTCCTTCTTCGATCTGGGTGTAGGCATTGTTGCCGACCGCACCCGTACCCGTTGGGGAAAATATCGGCCTTATTTGCTCTGGTTTGCCATTCCGTTTGCGGTAATGGGGGTAATCACCTTCTTTGTTCCCAATTTTGGGGCCACCGGAAAACTTGTTTATGCCTATGTGACTTACTCGTTGATGATGGTAGTTTATTCGATTATCAATGTGCCCTATGCATCATTGCTGGGGGTAATGTCGCCCGACCCCAAAACACGTAACGTACTCTCTTCATACCGCATGAGTTTTGCATTTATTGGCAGTTTTATCACCTTCATGCTGCTTCAGCCATTGGTCGATACTTTTGCTAAAATATTTGATCCGGAAAGTTTTGATAAGGCAAGTAAAGTTGCGGGTGCTGCCGCATCGGTAAGCAATTCGCCTATCGGGTGGACGCTTGGTGTTGCAGTAATCGGTGCCATTTGTGCAGTGTTGTTCTTCTCCTGTTTTAGCATGACCCGAGAAAGGGTAGAAGCAGCCAACCAGGAAGAGAATGAAAATGTATCGGTAAAGCAGGACTTGAAACATCTGTTTCACAACGCACCGTGGTGGATTTTAGTAGCAACAGGTCTGGCAGCCTTGTTATTCAATGCTGTCCGCGACGGGGTTGCTATTTATTACTTCCGCGATTTTGTGGGAAGTACTTATGTTGTCCCATTCTTTGGCTGGGATATGGCTACCATCTATTTTCTGGTGGGACAAGCTGCAAATATTGTTGGTGTAGTTTTGGCACCTTCCATTTCGGCCAAATATGGCAAACGCAATACTTATATGTTGGCCATGTTGATTGCCTCAGTGTTGAGCGTACTCTTTTTCTTTGTGCCAAACAATATTTCGTTGATTTTGCTGTTACAGGTCCTCATTTCAATCTGTGCCGGTTACGTTCTTCCGCTTCTTTGGAGTATGTTTTCCGATATCGTCGATTATCAAGAGTACAAAACCAATCGCCGGGCTTCAGGCCTCATCTTTTCTTCTTCGTCAATGTCGCAAAAATTGGGTTGGGCATTTGGGGCAGCATTGGGCGGTTGGATATTGGCCATCTTCAATTATAACCCTGAACTGGCGCAACAACTTCCCGAAACGATTTTTGGTGAACGGTTGATGTTGAGTATCTTACCAGCGATATGTGCACTTTTGGCAGTGGTGGGAATGCTATTTTATCCACTTAGAGATTCGATGCTCGAAAAAATTGCAGCTGAATTGGCCGAAAGGAGAAATAAAGCAGAGTAGTTTTAAGTTTTGATTTTCATAAACTCAGTGTGGGCCGTCCGTTTTTGGATGGCCCTTTTTTATGTTTAGCGATCGGTTGGTGACACTTAATTTTTAATTTTATCCTATAATTCGTGCCAATAGAACGGTGCATTGTACTATTGGATTGATTACAACATAACTTTCAGCTGATTAATCACAACAAAAACAACAAAATGAAAACGCTTTTTTTAGCTCTTACTTTTCTGGCTTTTGCCGGAATGGTTGCGGGTCAGGGATGGAAACCTGCCGGCGAGAGAATTAAAACTGAATGGGCCGCGAAAATTGATCCGGCTAACCCGTTGCCCGAGTACCCAAGGCCTCAGATGGCTCGTAGTGATTGGAAAAACCTAAATGGCCTTTGGGAATATGCCATTACGCCGAAAGAGGCCAATATCCCGTCAGTGTACGACGGTAAAATTTTGGTTCCATTTGCAGTGGAGTCGAGCCTCAGTGGTGTTCAACGCAATGTTGGCGATGATAAAGTCCTTTGGTACCGCACCACTTTTACCAAGCCCGAAAATTGGAAAGCCGACAGGCTCCTGCTCCATTTTGGTGCTGTGGACTGGAAAAGCGATATCTGGATTAACAATATCAAAGTGGGTACTCATCAGGGAGGTTACACTCCTTTTTGTTTCGATATAACTCCTTTTATGGTCAAAGGTAAACCACAGGAAATTATTGTTCGGGTTTGGGATCCCACAGACAATGGCTATCAGCCTCGTGGAAAGCAGGTTAATCGGCCTGAAGGTATTTGGTATACTCCGGTTACCGGTATTTGGCAAACCGTATGGATTGAACCGGTAGCCCAAAGCTATATTTCTCATCTGAAGACAATCCCGAATGTCGATGGAGGAAATATTACGGTCATGGCTTCTGCCGAAGGGGCACAATTCTCCGATATTATTGAAGTTAAAGTACTCTCAGAAGGAAAGGTAATCAGTACAGCCAGAGCTGCTGCCGGTCAGGAAGTGCTGGCAGCTGTGCCCGATGCAAGACTGTGGAGTCCGGAGTCGCCCTTTCTTTATGATTTGGAGGTTGCAATAGTCCGAAATGGAGTGGTGACGGATAGGGTTACCAGCTATTTTGGAATGCGGAAAATCTCAACCAAACGCGATAAGAATGGTATTGTAAGGTTGCAGCTAAACAACAAAGATTATTTTCAGTTTGGGCCTCTAGATCAGGGTTGGTGGCCCGATGGGCTGTACACCGCACCAACCGATGAAGCACTTCTTTACGACATCAAAAAAACGAAAGATTTTGGTTTTAATATGATTCGGAAACATGTGAAAGTTGAACCGGCACGCTGGTATTGGCACTGCGACCGCGAAGGAATACTCGTTTGGCAGGATATGCCCAGCGGCGACCAGTCACCACAATGGCAGATGCGTAATTTTTTCAATGGAAAAGAGTTGCAGCGAAGCCAGCAGTCGGAGAGCAGTTTTCGGAACGAATGGAAAGCCATTATTGATTTGACGATTTCCAATCCTTGCATTGTAACCTGGGTTCCCTTCAACGAAGCTTGGGGACAGTTTAAAACGATTGAGATCTCAGAATGGACCAAAAATTATGATCCTTCTCGACTGGTCAATCCGGCAAGCGGAGGAAATCATTACGATACGGGTGATATGCTCGACATGCACAACTATCCGGAGCCGGCAATGGGATTGTACGATTCGAAACGGAGTTGCGTGTTAGGTGAATATGGGGGAATTGGTTTAGCTGTTGAAGGCCATCTGTGGGAAACTGGCCGAAACTGGGGATATGTGCAATACAAAACATCGGACGAAGCGACAAAGGCATTTATTAAAATGGCCGAAACGTTAAAGAGACTGGTTGCATCCGGCTATTCTGCAGCTGTTTATACGCAAACTACCGATGTGGAGGTGGAGGTAAATGGATTGATGACATATGATCGGAAAGTAATCAAACTGAACGAGGATGAAGTTCGTCCGGTCGTGCGTTCAATCTGTAATACGTTGAGTGAATAATTAACAGGTCTGGTTTGTCGTTGTCAATGGCAAGCCAGACATTTTTATTGGTATAAAAGAAAAAAAGGACAATCCGGGGAGGATATGTCCTTTTACTAAAACTAACCAAACTAACTAACCTAACTAAACCTAAACTTATGAAAAAAATGTAATACAAAGATAAAGGCAATGGGAATGTCATGCAACTTTTTCAGGTTAAGTATTTGTAAAGTTTACAAAAAATAATTGTAAATACTATTTAGATCTCTGATAACCAGATTTTGATAACTGGGATAAGATTTTATACTGAGTCTGGCTATTTTAAAATTTTCCAAACAGGGCCGATAACGAAGAGCATACTGACAATGTAGATGGCCCCGGCAGCCATTAAAGCCACGCATAAGCTATAATGATCGGTTAGCCAGCCCAGTAAAGGACCAATAATGGCAAAATTAATTCTGATGGCAAAATCGCGTAACGACAATACAGTAGCGCGTACATCAGATTGGGTATATTGGTTGATAAAATCTTTCAGCACCGGATGGGCAATTCCGCGAATAATATAAAAGAAGAATAAAATTGCAATTCCGGCAAGGCTGATTTCCCAGGCGGCGGCAAAATAACCGGCAGTAAGCCCAGATATTATAAAAATGAGAAAGTTTTTTTCGCCCAACCAATCTCGAAATCGGTACGACGACATCGACGAGAAGGCTACCGAAAGGTTTAGCAAAGTCCACATCACACCAAACGCCGATATTTTCACTCCTGCCTGTTCAAAATAGGGCTGAACAAACCATGCAAAAGTGAGTGAAGCCGTTCCGGTAAACGATGACAATAAAATGGCGGAGCGCAGTTCGGGAAGGGTAAATGTTTTAACTACTATCCGAATGGTCTTTTTCAGGTGGCTCCCCGATTGGCTGGGGCGGCTTAATGGTTCTTTCAGCAGCCAACCGGCCGGAACGGCTATTGCGGCTACTGCAAACTGAAAATAAAACGGTGTATGCAATGAAATAGTGGCCAGAAAACCGCCAACTATACCGGCAAAGGCTTCTGCAAAATTACCTGCTGACGTAACCCAACCTTCCTGTTTTACATATTCTCCTTCACGTTTCGATGCTTTCAGTGTATCGTAAAGCATGGCCGAATCGGCTCCCGAGTAGAAACTGTGCCCGGCCCCAAGCACAATTTCGGCCAACGCAAATGCCCAAAAACCTTCTGAAAAGCTGTACAAAGCAAATCCGGTCGATGCCAGAATACCGCCAAGTAACAATGTGTTTCGCCGGCCCCAAACGTCGGCCATATAGCCCGAAGGGATTTCCATTGCCACAATCGCCACAGAATAAATGGCTTTCAGGGTAAATATATCCTGCATGTTTAGCCCGTTATCCTGATAAAAAAGTACGATTACCGGCATAACCATGTTGAACCACTTGGAAATCTTGATTAAGTAAAGCGAGACAATATTTCGGAGAAAAAAACTCTTCATTTGAGACGAAAGTAGTAATAATACTTATTCTTTGCTCTTACGAACGTATCAGTTAGGTGTAATTTTACCTTTTAGGATTAGAGTATGATTAGCTTTTATACATTCTGTTGGTTGGTTAAATGTTATTATCATATTTTATAAAAATTTATACTATCAAATTTTGTGATTATGTTTACTGTGTCTCTTTTCTGTTTAATAAGTATGTATCGGTTGTTTTGTGGATTGTTAGAAATGTTTTTTTGCTAAGTTTAATGGTGTATTCTATTTTGAATCGTTTGAAAAGTATGTTATAATAAGCCTAAAGAGTTAATAAATTCTATTTTATTTTTCAAATTTATTGATTTAAATGTTTGGATATGAGCATTTAATGATTTTGTTTTGGTGTCTTTTATAAAATTTAATAGTGATACTTGACTTGCTTTTGCGTTTGTTGTAACTTGCAGTAAGTCAAATATCCTCAAGGGGATGGTAAAATGGTGGTTATGAAAATGAAGATTGTTTTTTTGCTTTCTTTTCTAATGTTTACAGCAGTAGTATCCTGTTTGTAAATTTTAAATAGCGATAGTTTTCTGATAATAAGTGTTTTGTCTTGATTTGCTTTTCGCCTGATTTAACGGGAAAGGCATCATTTTAAAAGTTTACTCAGGTTTTAATCGATATTGTTATCATTTTCATTCTTATGATAACTTTAAGTGATGGTAAACCCCGACTAATCTTTATGGTTAGACGGGGTTTATTTGCTATTTTTCAAATTCGCCGATAAGTAAACCCGAAACATTCCACGAGCTAAAACTTCCACCTTCGTTTTGACCCAGAGGAATGGAAACTTTAATCTGATGTTCGCCCTCATTCAAAGGCCGAACAGGATAGTAAACCGGTTGAGTTGCGGTTCCCGGGCACCAGCCTGAACGGCTGTAATCGCTTGATGTTGTCCCGTTCCAAAAGTTACCCGAAGCTGGGTTTAAGTTACGCCATGTGGCGCAATCGCAGCGCCATGGTGTATATTCGAAAAGTATCTTTTCATCCAATAAAACGGTATTTAGCTTTTGGTTAAATTCATCACCATTGCCCCAGCCGCCATGACCTGTTGAGATGTAGCGGAATATCAGGTTATTCACTCCCTTAGGTACAGAAATAGTAGCTTTGAGTGAATCGGTGCCGAACATGGTTCCGTATTCCTGACCGGTCATTTCCATAACATTCAAGGTGTTAAAAACGGGTTGTACCCAATATTTTTTTGCCGGTTTGTCGCTTACATCGCGGCTGCCGGGATAATATTTAAATCTCAGACTGACCTTATGTCCACCTTTGTCGTAATTCCCGATAAAGGCACCAATCCAGCACTCACCTTGCAGAAGCGGTAGTAAGTCGCTGACTTCTTGTTTGTAATAGGTCGAATCCTGCCACTTTAGGCCATAAACGTTAACCTTATCGTTAAACTGGTTAATCCCGAAAGGGGTAAAGAAACGAATAATTTCGACCAGGGGGTCGAAATCGGGCATTGTGGTTACGCCTTGGTACGATTTCCCGTTGCGTGCATTAAAAACAGGAAGTTTGTCAACTCCATTGCGCAAACCGTCCAGAAACGATTTTTCCTTCCCGACGGGCACCATAAAAATTGTACCGGTTCGGTCATAAGCATCGCCGTTGGAATATTGGTACAACTCGGCGAACAGCTGGGTATCGTCTGGTACAGCCGGAAGTTTGACTTTCTTGAGAATGACGGTGCCCGATGAGTATCGGTAGGTCACGTTTTCCAATCCTTCCTGTGGATTGTTGATTTCGTTGCCAAAACTGATTTGTTCGTCGGTAAATATATCCACCGTTGTAATCAATTGTTCGGTAATCAGGTGTCGGTAGAGGGGCAGCTCAACCGTTTCTCCAACCGATTCCGGTATAATCGGTTGTTGGTTTGATTCCTTTAATGCCTTTATTTCGGTGGCTCGAAGTTCGAAATTGCCATTTCTGACGATTTTTAACACCAGTCCCTCTGCAATTCCGTAAGCCATTGATGGTGTTCCCTTCGCGCCGGCTTCGGTTGTAAACCAGATTTCGATAGAATTCGAACGAAGTGAAGTGGTGGCTTTCGTGCAGGCATAACCCAGAATTGTCTCCTTTTCACTGGTCACAGTAAGTTGCGGATATTCTGAGAAGGGAGAAGTCGTATTGATTGAACGCCCATCGGCGAAGTTGGCTACCTGCCATGTTTTTTGAGACACGAAGTCGATATATGAACTTTCTTTAGCCACTACAGGCAGTAGGTTGCCTGCTGTTTCACTCCACGAAGCTGAGGCATTGGCATTGCATTTGAGCATTAACCGGTTCCTGTCCTGTTGAGGCTGTCCGTTGACTACAGTCTGGAACGATACCAAAAGGGTATTCTTTTTGTCCGTTTTGGCTAAAAGTTGGCTTACCAGTAGCAGTAAACAAATAGCAGTGATGATTCTCTTCATGGTTTATCGATTTGGAAATAGATATAAAGATAATAAATCGTTGTATTCGGCCTTAAAAACGGACCGCCCCATTGCTGAGGCGGTCCTTGATACTCAATTTCTAAATAACGTTTGTTTCTGGTCAGTCATTATTTAACATCCCAGAACAATTTGTTTGTAAGCTTATCCTTGTCACTCACAGCCTGATAATTTTCTGTGTTGTAGGTTCTCTCGCTGTCAGGATATAACCATCTTGTTGGCGGGTTCTGTTGCGGAGAAGATGCGTCGACTTCGAATTTAAGAACGGGGATTTTAAGCCTTCTGATTTCAGCCCAACTATCGATAGGTTGAATGACGCTGAAGTCAATCCATTTCTGCATTGCAATCAAAGCCAGTTTAGCCTCTTTTGTTGTTGCACTACTCCAACTGATTTGTGGTTTTGCAAGGTAAGCAGCTATTTCACTGTCGGCTGGTGCAGTTACATCACCCGATTCGTTGTTGTTGCTGACCGAACGATACAGATAATGATTCTTGATAGAGTTGGTAATACCCGCTTCGTAGGCTGTTTTTGCAGCTGCATCGTTTCCTGCATTCAGCAATGCTTCTGCCGCAAGGAAATTAGCTTCGGCTACATTAAACAGTACTCCTGGGAAGAACTCGTTTCTGCTAAATGTTGACCAGTTATAACGGGCAACCGTTTCGGTAAGAATCAACGCATTTTGTGCCGTTGAGTTGGCCAGCGGATCGATACCTACGTAATTACCATTAGCGGCAGTTCCGGGTTGGAACATTACTCTCAATCGAGGGTCGACATTCGTGTTCATATGGTCGATCATCGCTTTTCCTGCAAAGTTGCCATCCCAATCTTCAAGACCTGTTCTGAATTCTTTGGAATTGATGTTGGTACTTAAGTCGAAGATTTTGATTTGGATATTATCAGTATTGCTGGCCAGAATGGGATAAGTTGACGGAGCACCCAGAATGGCACTCAGTTCGGCCGTGGCTCTGGTCTTGAAAGCATCGGCACCAGATACACGGGTAAGCATGCGCAAGCGAAGTGAGTTGCAATATTTTTTCCATTTTGCTAAATCGCCTTTATTCACGATGTCCTGAGTCTTGAAACCAGCAAGGATCCCTGATTTAACTGAAATGGCATTCAGTTCGTCAGAGTAGGCCTTTAAGTCGTCCAGCATTTTGGTGTAAATGTCTTCTGCTTTGTCATATTTTGGTTTCGAAGCATTGTAGTCGCCACCATTGGCTGTGATTTTGCCGGCATCAGTCCATGGAATATCTCCGTGCAAGTCAATTACACGTTGAGTATGATCGTAAAAATAGATAGCAGCAGCAATCATGTAAATACGTCGATCAGCTTTGTCATCGTCTGAGAGTCCATCATATATACGCTCCATTTCTCTGTATTGGGCCAAGAAATTATAGTAATTACTCCATCTGTTTTCAATGGCACCACCACCAGGAACATATTGATTATTGGAGTTCACCCATCCTACCGACTGAGTCCAACGGTTGGCTGTAATTCGAAGAACTACAAAGTAATTCCAGTATTTGGGAACCACATAATCGAGATTTGCCTGAAGGAAACCTGTGAACTGTTTTTCTACAGTAGTCTTGGATATCTTTGATGGATCTGAATAGGCATCTTCAAAATCGGCTTTCGTACAGGCTGTAACAACCATAAGAGCCGAAATCAGAATAAGAAATATTTTCTTCATGTGAATCAATTTTTATCAGATTTATTATTAGAAACTAAACCTCAATGAACCACCAAATGTTCTGGTTGAAGGGTTTGTACCTACGTTATTAATCGTCTGGAACCACCTTGAACCTGCAGTAGCCTGTTCGGGATCCATATGGTCAATGGTTTTGTAGAGGAAGAAGAGGTTGCGTCCAAAGACAGAAACTTCTAAATTGCTCAACCCAATCTTGTTGACCAAATTTACCGGTAACTGATAACGTAAAACAAGCTCTCTCATTTTGATATAGCTATTTTCCTTCACAAACAATTCGTAGCGAGTATTTGGACTGTATTGCGGTCCACCCCAGTTGTATACATTGAAGTAATAATCCATTGACGATGCAACATAATCGTTTTTGGTGCCGTCAGCTTTTACCCCTTCGAGGATACGGCCGTCGTGGTAAACCAATTCGCCATTTGGCCCCTGAGCCTGCTGGGTAAGAGTTTTAACATCACTGGCATCAACGTAATAGGCTAAACCTCCGCTTTCTGCATCACGTTTGTCGAGAGCATCGGTAAGCAAACCTCGGCTGATCATCCAGTTGATAGCAGTAGGCATAATATGGCCACCAAAACGATAGTCCATTACAACGTCGAGAGATATTGATTTATAGGTAAATGTGTTAAGGAAACCGCCTGTTGCTTTTGGCATAGCATTTCCAACTTTTACCCATTTATTTTCATCCACGCGGTAAAGCCCGTTTTCGTCAACAACCAACCCTCCGTTGGCATGTTGCAGAACTGGGTGAGAATAGATATCGCCCATTGGTTGGCCAACAATTGACCTCAGTTGAGCGGCGCTACCGTCATAGTCCGCATGTAACAGTTCATTCGCACCATCAGTAAGTTTTTTAACCTCGTTATGGTATTTGGCAAAGTTTAATGTTGTTTCCCATTTGAAGTTTTTGGTTTGAACCGGTACCCCGCGGATAGAACCTTCGAACCCCGAGTTCTGCAATGTCCCAATGTTGGTCAGTACCGATGAAGCACCTGTCGTAGATGCGGTTGTCAAAGGAAGAATCTGGTCAACAATTTCAGCATTGAAGTATGAAAGGTCAACACCCAAACGGTTTTTAAAGAAGTTCATTTCAACCCCAAATTCATATTCATGCTTTTCTTCCGGACGAATACCGTCGTTACCCATACTATTAGGAAGGGTTGTATAAAGAACAGGATTTCCTCCAACGGCTTGAACCCCAAGTGTGCTTTGATTATAAGCAATATTGGCACTGTACAAGTCAGGATAGTTACCTACAATACCCCATGAAGCACGTATTTTACCATAATCGATAAAATCAGGCATCGTAAATGCTTCGCTGAAAAGGAAACTAGCATTTATTGAAGGATAAACAAATGCATTGTTATTTGGATTCATTGTTGAAGTTCTGTCTCGGCGTACAGTCCCCTCAACGAACAAATAACCTTTATAGTCAAGATTTAAAGTGCCGAAGAAAGCGTCTTTTACCAGTTCACTTCTTGATGAACCACTGTTAGGAGTATTGACCGAAGCAGATATGTCGAACATGTTTTCAGTGCTAAGACCTGAATTGGTGCTACGGTCTAATCTTTGAATGGTTTCCCTTTGTGCAGTATAACCGGCAACAGCGCCAAGCGTAAATTCCTCCGTGATTTTCTTGCTATAAGTTGCCATCACGTCGCCATAAACGATAGTGTTCAAATATGAGGCTAAGCTAAAGCTGCCAGAGTTGCCAAATGCAAGCGGAATGGTATTTGGACTTCTGTTTTCAGTTTTTTCTGAAGTGAAGTCGGTCGCCACTCTTGCTCTCAATTTTAGGTCGTTGGTAACTTGCCATGTGTTGGTTAAGTTTCCGATAACACGATTGCTTTGTTCTTCAAGCTGGACACTGTTTACATTCCACAAATATTCTAAAACATCAGCTCTGTAGCCCGGATATTTGAGGTTTTCATCCGGTGTTAAGCTTTGGTTTGTACCGGTAACATATTTATAACCCTTGCTTGTTTTGTATCTTGGGAAATACCATTCTCCGTTGTCGAAACGTGTCATCATTCCACCAAAGTTATTCCAAAGTCTGTCAACTGAAAATGGACGGTTCTTGGTGTTTTGGTTGATAAAGTTTACAAGTAAGTCGATGGTATATTTTTTCCCCAAATTAACCGAAGTATTGAGGTTCGCAATGTTTCTGGCGTTTTTTGAATTTAAACTTACACCTTCATTGTCCTGACGGGTTAATGAGAACCTGGTATTTGAGTTGTCTCCTCCTACGCTTACAGCTGCAGTAATGTTAGAACTAACTGCACTTTGGAAAAGCGAAGCATAAGAATCTTGTTGAGCAGACCAAGGTCTTACGATCCCATCCCATGCCATAACCTGAGTTGTGCCATCAAATGCAGGTCCAAAGTTGAGGCTGGTACCAACGTGACCTCTTGTTTCTTTTGTTCCATCACCATCTCTGTCATAATAAATCCATCCTGCATCATCTTGACCGGCATTGGCAATAAATCTGGGGTAACCAGGGCCGTATTTGTCTTGATATTCCGGAAGATAGGCGACATTGTCAACTGAGACATTCGTCACAACATCCACTTTGAATCCCTTGGTACCTTTCCCGCTTTTGGTTGTGATAAGTACAACACCGTTAACGGCCTCAGAACCATAAAGAGCGGCTGCGGAGGCACCTTTCAAAATGGAGATGTTTTCAATGTCTTCAGGGTTAAGGTCAATCATACCGTTACCCCTGAGTCGTTGGTCACCCCAGTAGTTATTGTTATTAACTTCACCATCGCGAATCGGGACACCGTCAACAACGATAAGCGGTTGGCTTCTGCCAGTGATTGAGTTTACACCGCTAATATTGATGTTGATAGCACTGGTTGCACCACCTGGAGCCGACGCAATCCGAACCCCCGGAGCTTTGCCGTAAAGAGCCGTACCAAAGTTTGTTGTGCCTACTTTGACAAGATCTTTCGATTTAATTGTACTCATTGAGTAGCCTAACGCTTTTTGGTCGCGTCTGATACCCATAGCGGTTACCACCACTTCGTCAAGGCCTACGTTTTCGTCGGCCATGGTTACGTTGATCTCTTTGCGACCTTTTACAACTTCCGAAGCCGGTTTCATACCAACGAAGGTAAATACCAGTGTCGCGTTGTCAGAAGCCACTGTAATGGAGTACTTTCCATCCACATCGGTGATGGTTCCGTGTGTCGTTCCCTTTTCAGATACAGCTACCCCAGGGAGAGCCGTACCATCCGACCCTGCCACAACTGTACCGGTTACTGTGCGCTGTGCTACTGCACTGCCTGCGAGTGCAATACACATCAAGAAGAATAAAAAAATCTTACGCATAAGTTTTGATTATTAAATGAACCTCAGTTAGAACAAAAATTTACCACCGGAAAAATTTTGCGGCCTTGCACCGGTGGATTTCTGCAAGGCAACATCCCGTTTAACAGGAGAATAAAGTAAGCGCCTAGCCGCTGTTGATTTTCTCTTTTTTCATTATTCTCGTCGTTGTTTAGTTGATTTGAGTTTATATTTAGCTCTAATGTAATTGATATTTAATTACTTGAATACTTTATTCGTTGTTTGATAAAGTGCAAAAACATCACTGCAAGGGTGTATTTACAACCTTGCCATTCAATCTGACTATTTTGCAATCAATCAGGGTTTACCGATGTGTGTGATGTTTGTTTTGCGCCTGTTTTATTCTTTTCTGTTTGCAAGAACGATGTGCAAATTTTTTTGGTAATACAATTTACGGAATTTTTATCTCACTAAACACTTTTTGAAAAACCATCTCTGATATTCCAAGCAGTGCAGATTGATCACCCAAATCGGATATGATAATCTCGGTATTACCCGAAACTTTTTCGAGACATAAACGATTGAGCGATTGCTGAATGGGGAAAAGTACAAACTGACGCGCAGCAGCCAGCGGGCCGCTTAGTACGATTGCGTCCGGATTTAGCAATTGAATCAGGTAGGAGAGTCCTTTCCCCATTGCTTTTCCTACCTCGTTAAGTATCGATATGCAAAACTCGTCGCCCTGACGGGCTGAGTTGATGACATCTTCAGGGGTTACTTTGTCTGGATTATCTCTAAACTCATTGATTAGGGACGAAATTTCGTTGTTGGCAAAACCTTGTTTGACCAGTTTGATGATGGTGTTCGATGAAGCTATTGTTTCCAGACAGCCTCTTTTGCCGCAAATACAAAGCTCTCCGTTCTCGACAATCGGGATATGTGAAAACTCCCCGGCAAAACCACTTTTGCCGCTGTAGAGTTTCCCTCCGATATAGATGCCAAGCCCAAGTCCCCAGCTCCAGTGGATAAAAACTGCATCCTGAAACCCTTTGGCTTCGCCAAAATGAAATTCGCCGTGGGCGTGCATCCGTGCATCGTTATCAATGTAAATCATTTTGTTGAAGCGCTGTTTCAGGTCTTTGCCCACCATCTGACGTTTTTTATCCTTGATGGTATAATTGATCCCAGCTTTCGAACTAATCAGCCCGGGCATATCGACACCAAGACCATACACTTTCCCTTCAGGAATATTATGTTGTGAGATAAGCTGTTGCGAGTGTGCAAGCAGCTTATCGATCATCAGCGGGTCGTCTATGTGTGTGTCTATTCTGGTAATTGGGGTGACAAATTGGTTGTGGCAATCCATAATGGCCATACTGGCATGGAATCGGGCAAAGTCGCAAACCATCACATAAAACTCGTTGTCTGCAAGCCCGTACAGGTTGGGTTTCCTTCCACCGCTCGATTCCCCTATTCCTGTGATGCGGATATAATTGGCGGCTATCAGGTCATTCAGCAGAACAATACAGGTGGGTAGGCTAATTTTGAGTGTTTTGCTCAAATCGGGAGCGGTACTGCTGCCAAGAGTATAAAGAAGGCTCAGTATTTTCCTCTTCTGCCGGATTTTATTCATCTCGGAAGTACTGATTCCTTTAGTTTGATTCCTAGCGGGTTGGTCCATTTTAATTTTAGTTATAGCTGCTCGATAAATTAATTATCTCCAAAACTGATGTAAAGATAATAAAAAATTTTACAAAGTATTTAAGATTTATTAATGTTTTTTTTAGATTCTTTCAAGTTTATTTAATTATTGCAGTAACAATTTGTTTTTCAGTTTTTTTATAATTATGGTTTCTCTCGAAGAAAATGACCAGCGTGAATCATTTCTGCTTTCATGGTATATTCTATCCTCTGGTTATTATTGAGTTATCGATTATAAGCATGCCCTATAAAGATTGTCTTTTGATATAGGTGGAATATTCTGACCATCAGCTGGCATTGGGATGTTTGACCGAAAATTATACTTTTGTTACCGGCCTTTGTTTCTACAGACTAATAAACGAACTAAACAACTGATATGAATTCCAAGAAAGCTCTGATTACGCCAGGCTATACCCTGACGTTTATTTTGGTAACAGCACTTTTCTATTTATGGGCACTCCCCAACAACCTGAATGATGTTCTGATTCCGCAATTTATGAAAGCTTTTGAATTAAGCCGCCTCGAAGCCGGCTTGGTTCAGTCAGCGTTTTATGCCGGTTATTTCTTACTCGCTTTTCCTGCCGCCAAAGTAATGGATCGTTTTGGTTATAAGGCTGGGTTGCTTACCGGGTTGCTTCTTTTTAGTATTGGGTGTTTCCTTTTTTATCCGGCTTCTGTGATTGGGGTTTATGGGTTTTTTCTATTTGCCCTGTTTGTCGTAGCTTCAGGATTGGCATTTCTCGAAACGGGTGCGAATTCGTTCATCTCGGTTTTAGGCCCAGCCGAGAGCTCAGAACAACGGCTTAATTTGGCTCAGGCATTTAATCCCCTTGGTGCCATGACAGGAGTTGTTGCCGGAACCCTTTTTATTTTTTCAGGGAAAGAACTGACGGCTGACCAGATAGCAGCGATGCAAGCAGAGGGTACATACAACGAATATCTGCAAAGCGAGATAGCCCGGGTTGGCCCAACATATCTGGTGATTGGCGCCATAGTGCTGCTCTTTTTCTTCCTGTTGCTTCGGGCCCGGTTTCCGGATTTGCATCAACATAAAAGCGATGAGGCCAAATCGAATGAATCGTCAAAGGGCAGTGTGGCGCTGTTGATGAAATATCCCCATTTTATCAAAGGGGTGATAGCACAATTTTTCTATGTTGGTGCGCAAATCGGAACATGGAGCTATATGATTCCTTATTTAAAAGATTATGTGCAGCACTCGGAAAAGGAGGCCGGCTTTGCACTTTTTCTTTCACTTGGTTTGTTTGGGGCAGGTCGCTTTTCTTCCACCTTCCTGATGAAATACATCAAAGCATCGACATTGATGGGGATTTACAGCGTAATTAATACCGTATTGGTGGCAATTGCCGTTTTTGCCCCCGGAACCATTGGCTCCTGGACCTTGATAGTGACCAGCTTTTTTATGTCGTTAATGTTCCCTACTATTTTTGCCCTTGGCGTGAAAGGTCTCGGTTCAAATACCAAACTTGGGGGCTCTTTTATCATCATGGCCATTATTGGAGGGGCTGTATGGACCCCTGTGATGGGACTGATTGCCGATAGGTCAAATCTGGCATTGGCAATGCTTATTCCGTTGATAGCCTATCTCTTTATTGGTTATTATTCTTTTGTTGGAGCAAAGCCGGGTGGTCCGGTTGTTGCCGGCGAAGGGCATAAAATAGTTGTGTCACACTAAAACGTATTGGCATTAAATTGAATAATTATCGGCAGTTTCATTGGTTGGCCTGTTATCATCAATAAGCTCTGATAGAGTTGTGTTCTCAAGAATCGTGAATGTGTAATCGCGAATATTCTTGAAGGTATTGCGGAGTTTACAACTCTCTTCTTCCTTACAGAATTCGCAAGGTTTATAGGCTCTCTCCGATACACAGTATATTAATGCAATTGCGCCTTCAAAATGTCTGATAATTTGGGCCAGATTTATCTCATCGGGGCTCTTTAACAAAAAGTATCCTCCGTTTTTCCCAAGCTTGCTGCCCAGGAGCCCGACGTTCTTGAGTTCAAGCAAGATATTTTCCAGAAAACGTTGAGGGATTCTTTCACTGTGGGCAATATCGCTGATTTGCACTGCCCCTTTTTCGTAATCGGTGGCCAGCCTGATAAGGGCATTCAGCGCGTATCGTGTTTTTTTCGAGAGCATAACTATCCTTTTTTCCCGATTTCGTTCAACCTCTCGATATTGCGAATGATAATCTTTTTCCCATCCAGATCGATAATTTCTTCTTTCTTGAATCTGGATAAGGTGGTGATTACATTTTCGTGAGAACAGGCTGCAAATTCGGCAATCTCTTTGCGGCTAACAGTAAATTCATACCCCGAATCCTTGTAAACATGTTCCCACAAATAGAGCAATATATTGGCGATTCTTCCGTTTACCTGGTTGTGAGCAAGGCTAATAAAATGGAAAATGGAGTGCTGAAAATTGTTGACAGCTGTTTCGAAAAGCGCCATAACATATTTGGGGTGCATCAGCACAACTTTCTTTAGCGATTCAATTTCGATAAGGCAGATTTCAGAATCTTCAAGAGCCGTTACCGAAAAAATATTATTGTCTTTAAAAAACAGATTGGCGCCACCAAGCAAAGTCGGCCCTTTTACAATTGTCATAATGTAGTTGGAACCAGTATCGTAACGGTAGCTAAATTTGACAATGCCTTTGTGTAGAAAAACCAGGTGACTGGCTTTGCCATGTTGTTTAAAAATGGTTTCGCCCTTTTGGTAACGAAGCTGAACAGAGGTTTGCCTGATGATTTCAAAATCATCGGCCGGAACCAATAAGCAACTTAACTGTTTGAAAACACAATTGTTGCAATCGTAAAGTAATTCTTTCTCGTGAAACATATCTCTTTTTTTAAGTTGAAATATGAAATATTTAATACTCAGGAATGAATTATCCAGTTCAAATGTACACCAATTTAATGTACATTATCAATATGTTTGTTTCGAAAAATTGCATTTACAATTCGATAACCCGAAAAAAGTTAACTTAAAATGAAAAAACTGCTTTTGCTGAGTTTTATGATTTTGTTCTTTTTGTTGGTTAAAGGTCAGACAACCAATGATATTTTGAATGTATTGGTAGGCAACAACACGGTTACACAGGAGCAGGCCGATTCGTTGCGGGCCGAATTTGCCATCAAGCAACAAACTTCTCTTCCGGATAAGAAATTCAAGATTGAACTGGAGCTACGGCCTCGAACTGAATACCGCGAGGGCTATAAACAATTGCCCAATGACACTACTTCTGCTGCCTTTTTTACCAGTCAGCGCACGCGCCTTTCGTTTAGTTTTGTCAACGAATACAAATTGGCTGCGCTGCTGACTTTACAGGATTCGAGAGTCTGGGGTCAGTACGAGTCGAAAAACAGCACCGCCTCGGTTCAAATTTTTGAAGCCTGGGCCGAACCTTACATCACGGAGAACTTTTCTGTCAGAATAGGCCGTCAGCGGCTTGTATATGATAATCAGCGGCTCTTTGCCGAAAACAATTGGACGCTCACTGGTGCAGTTCACGATGCATTGAATCTCAGGTACAACAACAGCAAAGTGAATGCTGATTTGGCTTTTGCCTTTAACCAAACCGGCGAACAGACTTTCGGAACTTATTACAAACCACCATTTTCCCATTACAAGTTTTTAGCGGTTAACAATATTGTGTATAAGCTGGATAAAAACTGGACTATCACATTATTAAATACATCGGATGGATTCCAGAGTACTGCCAACCATAAAAAAACCAATTATCGGTTTACCGATGGCGGTAGGTTGGAGTATCTTAACGGCAGTTTCTACCTAACCCTAAGCGGGTATTACCAATGGGGGAAGAACGAAAAGGGAGTCGATCTTTCAGCCTGGTATCTACAGCCCGAGCTGCGCTATACTGCTCATAATAAATTTGTGGCCCGTTTGGGTGCTGAATTGATGAGTGGAACTGACACGCAATCCGGGGGTTCGAAAGATCATGCTTTTAATGCTCTTTACGGAACGGCTCATTCATTTAATGGTTCGCTTGACCTTTTTACCCGTTTCCCGGCCGATTTGGGAAATGCAGGATTGATTAACCCTTATCTTTTCCTGATTCAGCCTTTGGGGACCAAATGGGAACTGCGTGCCGACTTCCACACCTTCTCGCTGATGGAAAATTATTATCAAAACAGTAAGGCCATCGACAAATATTTGGGGTTTGAGAATGACTGGTTATTAAGTTACAAACCAAACGCTTACATCAAGATTGATGCCGGTTTTTCGTATGCTTTGGTAACTGAAAGCATGGAGATCCTGAAGAAAGCAGCTGTAGGCAGCCACGAGCATAACCCAGGTTTTGCATTCATTTCCGTAACCTTTAAACCTCAGCTGTTTGGCGCTTCATTCAAATAAATTTATCAACGATAAAAGATGAAAAAGAATTATGTTGTTATCTTAACTACACTGCTTCTGATGGCTTCGACCATCAAAACCAACGTAGTTGCACAGGAAAAAGTTGAAGGAAAAATTACCCTTTCGGGAGCCTTTGCGCTCTATCCGCTGGCGGTTCAGTGGGCCGACGAGTTTAAGAAACTTCATCCTGGAGTGAAGATCGATATATCGGCCGGAGGTGCAGGAAAAGGGATGACTGATGCCCTGAGCGGACTGGTCGATATTGGGATGGTTTCGCGCGAAGTTTATCCCGAAGAGATAAAAAAGGGCGCTCTGCCAATTGCAGTAGCCAAAGATGCAGTTGTTGCAGTGGTGAATGCCAATAGTCCGGCTATTAACGATATTTTGTTGAAAGGGCTCACCAAAGAGTCGGTTGCCAATATCTGGATTACGGGTAAGTACAAATCGTGGTCGCAGGCGTTGGCTACTACTGTAAAAGCGCCAATCCATATCTATACCCGCTCCGATGCTTGCGGTGCTGCCGAAATTTGGGCTAAGTTCTCGGGCAAGAAACAGGAAGATCTGCTTGGCAGCGGTGTATTTGGCGATCCTGGACTGGCATTGGCCGTTAAAAAAGATCCTGTTGGCATCGGTTATAACAATATTGGTTACGCTTATGATCAGAAAACAAAAAAACAGGTGAGCGGTATTCGGGTGGTTCCGCTTGATTTGAACAATAACGGAAAGATAGATCCGGATGAGAATTTCTACGAAACACAGGATCAGATTGTCAATGCTATTGCACAGGGAAAATATCCTTCTCCGCCTGCGCGCGAACTTTTCTTTGTTACCAAAGGAAAGCCTCAAAATAAGGCGGTGACAGCATTCATCAAATGGGCACTGACTGACGGACAGAAATATGTTGGGTCGGCAGGCTACATCAATCTACCCAACGATAAACTAATTAAGGAGAGAGAAAAATTGTAATCTATGTTGAAAATACGTTTGATAAAGGACAGAATTGCCCGGCATTTAATGCTGGGCTTAACTGTTTTTGGACTCCTTATCTTATTTATTATCGGTGCGGTATTGCTTATTAAATCGCTGCCGGTGATAAACCAATACCATTTTGGCGACTTGCTTGGGAATAGCAGCTGGCGACCGTTCAAAGGTGAGTTTGGTTTCTTTTCCTTTATTTTAAGTACACTTTATGTTACACTTATTGCCATTGTTCTGGCTTTTCCATTGTCGCTGCTGGCTTCAATCTATCTAAGCGAATATGCCACTGCCAGATTGCAAAAATTTTTCAGCCCTGTAGTTGATTTATTATCAGGTATACCACCGGTAATTTATGGGGTATGGGGGACGCTAACTATTGTACCGCTGATTTCTGAGACACTTGCACCTCACTTTGTCGACTTTTCGACTGGCTACAGTGTTCTTGCCGGCGGAGTAGTGCTGGCAATAATGATAATCCCGTTAATCATAAGTATTCTGACGGAGGTTTTTAACGCTATCCCGCGCGAGACGAGGGAGGCATCGCTGTCGTTGGGGGCAACCAAGTGGGAAACGGTGAAAAAGGTGGTACTGCGAAAATCGACTCCCGGAATTATTGCAGCCGTGGTACTGGCCATCTCAAGGGCATTTGGCGAAACAATTGCCGTACTGATGGTTTGCGGCAATTTTACCGATGTGCCCCGTTCGGTTTTCGATGCCTGTTATCCGCTCCCGGCTTTGATTGCCAACAACTATGGTGAGATGATGTCGTTGCCTGATTACGAATCGGCACTGATGTTTGCCGCACTGCTTCTTTTCGCCATCATCATTCTTTTTAATGCCGTCTCACGACTTATTCTGAATCAAATTAATCACCGATACCAATAATGAGGAAGCTGGAAGAAAAAATATTTAAAGCGTTGATGCTGCTGGCATCGGCAATTATTATAGCCATATTGCTCTATATCATCTGGGTGATATTGAGAAAAGGGTTGCCATCGCTCAACTGGGATATGGTGAGTAAAGTGCCATCTGGGGGTTTTTATCTGGGTAAAGAGGGTGGAATTCTCAATGCCATTGCCGGGTCGCTGATGATGATCGCCGGAGCGGTCATTGTGGCAACATTTATCAGCCTGCCGGTTTCGATGTACATCAATTTTGTTCTTCGGAAGAATTCCAGATTTTCCAATATTGCCCGTTTTGGCTTCGATATCCTATTTGGGATTCCATCAATTGTTTATGGTGCATTCGGGTTTATGCTGATGATTTGGCTTGGCATACAGGCCTCGCTGCTAGGTGGAATTATTGCTGTTTCACTGTTGATAATCCCCATCATGGTCAGGTCGATAGATGAAGTGGCAGCCTTTGTTCCGCGCGATTTGATAGAGGCTACCCAATCGCTGGGCGCTACCCGTTACGAAACGCTAAAGGTGGTTTACCGACAGCTGATGCCCGGAATCACGACTGCCATATTGCTGGCCGTAGGCCGTGGCATTGGAGATGCCGCAACCGTACTGTTTACAGCCGGTTATACCGATAGCATACCTACGTCGCCCGGACAACCAGCCGCTACGTTGCCACTGGCCATTTTCTTTCAACTGAGCAGTCCAGTGGAAGAGGTGCAAAATCGTGCTTATGCGGCGGCACTAATCCTGACAATCATTATCTTAACGCTGAGTTTTCTGACCAGATATTTTGGCAATAAATTATCAAAATCAAAAATTTGAAACCATGAGTTTTACTGAAACTGATATACTGGAAATCGTGCATAAAAATCACAAACTACAATCGCACAAAGCTTTGCTGACAATCAGTAACCTGAATATCCATATACAGGAGAAGCATATTTTAAAGAATATCAACATGGAAATCCATGACAAAAGCATTACCTGTATTATCGGGCCGTCGGGTTGCGGCAAAACCACCCTGCTAAGGTCGTTTAACCGACTTCACGACGAATCGGCCGAGGTGAAGGTGAAGGGTAGTGTTGTGATTGATAATGAGGATATTTATGGAAAAAAAGTTGAGGTAACCCACATTCGGAAAAAGATGGGTTTGCTGGCCCAACGACCGACTGTTTTGCCCATGTCGATTTTCGACAATGTGGCTTATGGCCCGCGACTATATGGCATCAAAAATCGTAAAGAACTTTTCGGGATTGTAAAGCACCAGCTCGAATCGGTTGGCTTATGGGATGAAGTTCGCGACAGACTGAAAACTCCTGCCGTGAAACTTTCGATAGGCCAGCAACAGCGGCTTTGTCTTGCCCGAGGGTTGGCGGTCCAACCCGAAATCATATTGGGCGACGAAGCCACTTCTGCTCTCGACCCTATCTCTTCAGGCAAAATTGAAGAACTTTTCCTTCGTCTGAAAGAGAAGTATAGTATTGTTCTGGTAACCCATACGTTACGTCAGGCCAAACGGATTGCCGATTATGTAGCCTTTATGTATCTGGGCGAACTGATTGAATATGGAACAGCTGACGAGGTGTTTAATCATCCCAAACATCCGTTGACAAAACAATATCTTGATGGAAGTTTTAGTTGAGGCGTTCTGAAATATTATTCTGTAAATGCAGTTGTAACCATCTCAATAAAAGTGTTTAATTAATTTGTTGGTGTTTAATGAATTGATTTGGCTATTGTATATTATCTTATTAAATCGCCGCATACCTTAGCTCCTAATCCGGATCAAAATATGCGGCGATTCTCTTGTTGATTTACCCCTGATTTATTCCGAGAGCAGTTGGTCGGCTGCCAAAACAAGGAACATAAAGTTTGTGGCCCCGCCGCCCATTACATATTCCTGCTGTTGCCACAAATAGGGCCAGTCGAGTAATTCGGGGAAGTCGGGACGAATGAGGGCTGTGCCCGATGATACTCCTCCCGGTATATACGACCAGTCGGCACGGTTGATTCCGTAAGCCACAATGGTAGATCTGGCTCCAACGCCCGAGGCAAACGAAGCCGTATTCGAACCCGGATGTACACCAAGGATAAAATTCAGTGCATTGAAAAGGTAATCAGTCGGGAAAATCTCAGGGAAGGCTTTGTGAAGAAAAAATTGTCGAACGCCAAAACTCTGAATATCCCAGCCTGCACCCCAGATATGTGGACGGTATGGAACTCCGAAAGGTGTTTCGGCTCCCTGTGATGCTATTTCAGTTTCCATTTTCCGGGCTTCGTTTTGCATCGCTGAAGTGAATCTGTCATCGGCAATCTTTGATAGCGCCGGCCCGACTATCCATCCAAGATTCCTGAAATCTTTAAGGATAACGGCCTGTTGTTGCAAGATGTAGTCTCGGTACTCTGACTGGCCGGTGGTGATAAAAAGTTCGGTAGCCGCATGGATTTTTGCCCCGGCTGAACGACCTTCAACTTTGCGGTCAAGATGGTAAATGGCCTGGGCAAGTTGTATGCACTGACTGCTTAACGTATCGTTAAAAGATCTCAAAGCACGCGAAGCTGCTGCCATGTGGGCGGCTGTAGTGAGTTCACGTCCAGGATTATCTTCCGTAAATACCCATCGGTCGTCTGTTGGTGAAGAATGGGTTGCCGTTTTTTCACCTGCCTTTAACGATGGGCTGTGTATCAACCCATCGGTCATATTGACCCCATCGCCCAACAACACATATTGCCGCAGGGTAGGGCATATTATACCCCGGTAAAGCCTGCCCAGTGCCTTATAGCCGCCAACAACAGAAAGTGCTCCATGTTCGATTTGCTGCAAGATATCAGCTTTCCCATCGGGCTGATGTATCTCAACTATCCGGCTATGCTGGTCAACGGTTGTTTCGTCGTATTTAAGGTTGAAAGCTTCATAAGCTTGCGTAAGGATATAGACTTCGCCGCTTTGCGATTCTACCCGAAGGTCGTAATCACCCGCATCGTGCCAGCCGCCAATATTGATGCCGGGAACATGTTCGCCAGACTGATAATTGGTCATAGTAGAATTTCCCTGAAGGTAGCCGTCGAAATGGTTGTGCCCTGTAGGTGCCATCCGGGCATCATCCATGTGGCAGAGCCCGTGCCAAACCCTGTATTTTTCGTTGATGCGCATGTGGCACATCTGAACGGGCAGAAAATATTCGAGTGTAGGCTGCCAAACATTTCTTTTGAAGATGTCGGGATCGATCCTAAAGGTTTGAGAAACCTGTTCCCCATATTTCACCTGATATAATCCACTCCTTTTTACCGCTGTAAAGTCGAATTTCAGATAATTGTAGCGAAGAAATTTGCCCCACTCAATACCTTTCTGCGAAATGATTGTTTCGGGAGAACCATCGTTGTCGATTCTGATTAGTTCAATCGCATTTCGCTTTAAGTCGTTTTTATCCAGTTCGATAAATGCAAATTTTTGCTGGTTTGGATGATAGCCAATCTGCGAAACATGTACAACAGGCTGGCTGAGCCAGCCATCGATAACATGGGGCGTAATTACCCATTCAATGGCATTGGTGGCCGCACCGGCAGCTACTTCATTGCGTACAACAAACCACCCGTTGTTATGCTGGTAACGTCCGTCGATAAGCTGAAGGTTACCCGTTCTCGATTCGATGGTAAATCTCAGTTGGTCATCTTCCGGGGCAACAGTCAGCTTTTTACCTGAAGCCATTGGCTGCGAGGCAACCAATTCGTTGTTCTTATCGAATAGGGCAGGGCCGTTGGCCTGTTGGTGAAAAATACCCGACTGTTTGTCGAGGTACCAGCTTTTGCCAAACAGCCAGCCTGGAAAAAGTTCGATGTTGAAACCCACTTTGCCAATAAACTCGTCAGGCATTGGGCGATCGAGATCGACTGAGATAATAATTGAACGGCCTTCGGCCCTTGTTCTCACCGTATAGTTAAAGTAAAGGTTTGGATAAATCACCGGATTGAAACCTTTTCGGTTGATGGCCGAATCGGGGTAGGTGAGCGAAACGGTAATCTGGTTCCCATCGACATCGACCGTGCGTTGATGCTGTTTCGGAATGGGTTGCCATTGCCCAGGTGTCTCATCAAGACGCAAATCGCCATTGGTGGCAATACGCATGCCATGCATAATCAGGGCAACTCCTCCCTGATGCCCTTCGGGATAAATATCCTGAAAGGCCATTACGTTTACTCCGCCATTTTCGAAATACTCTTGCTGGTTTAGCTTAAAACCCGTCTGCTGTGCCATTCCCGGCAGGGCAATACAGAGTAGAACAAAGAACTTGATAATTTTCATCTGTAGTTGTTTAGTGGTGTGTATTGTATCAATTTTCTATCAATGTGCTGATAATTGTGCCACACGTTCGATGAGTTCGAGGCACATACGACCATTGTGGTAAGGGCATTTCCAAAAACCGGCCTTGTCGCTCTGACGATTGGGAACTCCTTGTTCCGAAACCGAGTAGTACCATTCGCCATGTTGATGATCGACCAATGTTCGGTTGGTATATTCCCAACAACGTTTAGCTTTCAACAGATAACCTTTGTCTCCGGTCAATTTCCATGCATTGGTGAAGCCGACAATCGCTTCGGCCTGAGGCCACCAGTGACGGTCGGTATCGCTGTGGCCGGTAACGATATCTTTTTCATAAATCAGGCTGCCGTCAGGCTGAAGCCCTTCACAGGCTGCTTGAAGAACGTGAAGCGAGATTTCTTCAACTTTATTTTTTAACTCGGTATCGCCCAGTACAGTGGCTGCTTCATCGAGTAACCACGAAGCTTCAATGTCATGCCCGTAGGAGTTGATATCCGATGTTTTTTCCCACTGGTCATTGGTAAAGACTACCAGGTGCCGGGTTTGCGGATCGATTAAACGCTCCAGAAACAGGCGAATTAGGTTGCGTAACCTTGCCGCAACCATTTTATCGGGCCAAACACGATAGAGATTGGTGTAGGCTTCCATCAGATGAAGATGGGTGTTCATCCCTTTGGTATCCTGTTCGCTTTTTTCGCCAATCAGTTGGTCATTTACCCTTTTCCACTCCTGATCAAAGGCTTCGAAGTAGCCGTTATTTTGCTTGTCGTAGCAATAGTGCTCTATCAGTGCAAATATTTTTTTTGCTTCGCCCAGCGATTCTTCATCGCCTGTAACACGATAATATTCCGTTAGCGCATAAATGAAGAAAGCCTGCGAGTAGGTCTGCTTTAGTTTGTCAACCGGGTTGCCTGCTGCATCAACACTGCGAAATGTGCCGCCATGCCGGCGATCGATAAAATGTTGTATGATATAGTTGCGGGCGTGAGTGGCCATTGAGAGCCAGGCCGAGTCGCCCAATATCCGGTAAGCCGATGAGAAGGTCCACAAAATACGTGCGTTCAGGATTCCACCTCGTTGGGCATCAATATCCAGTTGGTCATTCCCGTCCATGCGTCCATAAAAACCTCCGGAGGTATCAAACATTCGTTCACTCCAAAAGGGCAGGATATTGGTCGTGAGGTTCTCTTTTGTTTCGTTAGCCAGTTTTTGAAGCAGATAGCTGTCTTCAGTCATCTGTTTTTGCGCAAAGAGCAAGATGCTGCAAATAAGTACAAGTAGGGTGAGTGCTATTTTTTTCATTCCGGAAAGATAGGAATTCAGTGGCAAAAGAAAGTGATATTATGTTTTAAACAAGGGTGTAAAATGATAGGTTGCCTGCAATCTATTCATTGCAGTTCCAAAAGCGAAGAGGCTGCCTTTGGGGGCAACCTCTTCTGTTGTACTAATCGTAATTAGTCTGTTGGAAATGGTGATGTGTTGGATGATGAATCAATAACCAGGGTTCTGTATCAGTCCGGGGTTGGCATCACGGGCTGTACGCGGAATCGGGAAGAGAAGGCATTTTGCAGGAGTAACCCCTTTCCATCCCGGAATTGCTTCGAGGAATGTTCCAAAACGAATCATATCCTGACGGGCGTGACCTTCCCAAGCCAGTTCGAATCTTCTTTCTTTGTAGATATCGGTCAGCGTAACCGATGTAAACAGTTTTTCCGGTGCATCGAAAGCTCTTTTGCGAATGGCATTTACCAATCTGGTCGCTTCGCCATTATCGCTGCCTGCGCGAACAAGTGCTTCGGCTTTCATCAGGTAAACATCAGCCAAACGGAAGATTGCGAAATCGTTTTCGGCATCGCCGTTCTGGCCGCTTTCAAATTCCCATTTCCAGCAGCGTGCGCCATCTTCCTGTTCTGTCTGTCCCCAACCGTCAGCATCGAAACCATATTTCATGGTTACATCGATGGTGTGAATCAGCGGGCGGCCATGAGCTGTAATATAGACTTCGCCGTTTGCAGGGTTGGTCATCGGACCGGTAAGATATGACCAGCCCAGACGTTTATCGTCAGCATCGTACGACTTAACATAGTCGGCCATGGCGCATACACCATTCCAAGTTCCGATTTTAAGCCCCAACGACGGAGCCGCCAAATAGTGCAGTGTGCGCTGGGCAATTGTGTTGCCACCATCGCTTGTACTGAATACCGTCGGGAAGATAATTTCCTGCGAGTTTTGGTTTTTAACAATAAAACTTTGCTTGAAGTTGGGCTCAATAATATACTTCATCTCCATTACCTTATCGCAAGCGGCTATACACTCTTGCCATTTGGCACCGCCCGCAGGGTTCCAAACCATGGCATTGAGATACATTTTAGCCAATAATGTGTAAACGACTCCTTTGGTCATTTTGCCATAGCTGGCCGACGATACATCGCTGCGAACGATATCCTTAATGGCATTCAGTTCGTCGAGTACAAATTTGTATACTTCAGCTCTTGTCTTGGTGGTTGGAAGAGTGGTGTCTTTAAAGTCTGTTACAATCGGCACATTGCCATAATAGTCTAACAGGATGTAGTACCAGAAAGCCCTGACACCCCTGATTTCAGCAAGGATTTGTTCCTTGTCTTCAATCGATGGGTTGTCGTTGATCATGGCAAAAATCTTGTTGCAAAGTGTAATGCTTGAAAAGGCGTGATTGTATGAATTGGTTACCATGCTGGTACTTGGGGTCCAGGTATGGAACCGCAATTCTTTAAATTGACCGCCATCCCACCAGTCGCCTCCTTTACGGGTGGGCGTAACCGCCATATCAGCCGAACACTCACTCATATAGAAATAGTTGCTTGGCCATACTCCCTTTAAGGTTCTGTATATCGGGGCAATCAATGAGTTGACTTCTTTGCTGTTGGTCCCAAATTTATCAACCGGTAGCTTGTCATAAACTTCTTCGTCAAGATTGGTGCACCCCTGAAATGAGAAGGATGCTATCATGACCGCAATGAAAGTATATATCTTAATTTTTTTCATGATGTTAAAAGTTTAAATGATTAGAAACTCAGGTTTACTCCTATGGAGAAAGTCCTTGATTTTGGATAATACTCACGACCTTCAACACCAGGATCCAGACCAGCCATTTCGACTTCGGGGTCGAGTCCATCATATTTAGTAATCACAAACAGGTTCTGTCCGGTAACATATAGCCGTAAACGTTGGATTCCCCATAACTGGGTATCGAAGTTGTAAGCCAGCGATGCATTGTCTAAGCGGAGGAACGAACCGTTCTCGATATAAAGACTGCAATATTTGGGGCTCTCTTTCAGGCCAAAGGTAAGTGCTTCCTTCAAAACATTGGCTCCGGGCAACCATTGGGTCGTAGCATACGACATCTTGGAGAAGTTCAGAACGTCATTCCCGCTCACACCCCGGAAGAAGAAGTTGAGTTCCCATTTCTTGTAATTGATTACATTCGAGATACCATAAGTAAAATCGGGCTGTGCGGAACCGATATAAGTACGGTCTTCGTCTGTCAAACCGGCTTTCCCGTCAATCATGTCGTCCATGATATACTTGCCGTTTTCGTCCAGTCCTTTACAAACCCATCCGTAGAAAGTACCCACTTCTTTGCCTTCTTCCACAATATGGGTGGTGTTGTTTGAACCACCTCTAATCCATGCTGAACCGGTTTTGATTGAGCTTGTTGTAAAGTTTTCGTTCGAAAGGCTTGTGATTTCGTTCTTGTTGTGCGCAAAATTGACGGTCATCGTCCATCTCAGGTCGTTTTTACGGATGATATCACCGCTTAACAATACCTCAAACCCTTTGTTAGACATCGAACCTACATTGGCCATCATAGTGGCTTTCAGGTACGGTGGCTGAGGAACCGAGTAGGTGTAAAGCAGGTCGTCGGTATTTTTATTGTAGTATTCGATACTACCGTTGATGCGCCCTTTCAGGAAACTATAGTCGAAGCCCACATTGAACATCGAGGTCTCTTCCCATTTCAGGTTTGGGTTTTCGTTCTGGGCAAATTCATATGCACTGTACCATTTTCCGTTGTCGTAATACTGGCCCGATCTGCCGTAAAGTGCCAACGAAAGGTAAGGATCCAAACCATCCTGGTTACCTGATGTTCCGTAACCAATTCTGAATTTTAAATCATCAAGGAAGGCAACATCTTTCAGGAACGACTCTTCTTTCATTTGCCAGGCTGCAGATACCGACGGGAATGTACCCCATTGGTGGTTCTTACCAAATTTTGACGAACCGTCGCGGCGTAGCGAAGCGGTGAGGATATACTTGTCCATTAAAGTATAGTTAACCCTTCCGAAGAACGAGATTAACTTGTTCATATTCTTTCCCGACCAAACATCGCCCGAACGGAGGTTTTCACCGGCACTCAGGTTATTATACCCAAACAGGTCGGTTACAAATTGCCTGTTCTGTGCCCCCATGTTTTGGTAGTAGTTGTCTTCGTACGAATAACCGCCAAGTACATTGAGGTTGTGTGCACCAAAAACTTTCTTGTAATTCAGGGTAGCTTCCAACAACTGTTTGTCCAATGTCCAAGATTCGCGTTTGGCATAACCGATATCGTTGCGGCCCCGTTCTGTGGTGGAGTTGTAATATTGACCGTAGTCATTGGTTTCGCGCTGTTTCAATAAGTTCAGGCTTCCAACCAAACCGTCCATAATGTCGAGGTCGGCTTTAAGGTTACCAAAATAGAGGCTGTTTTTATTTTTCTGTGTGTTGTATTTAATGTTAAGATACGGGTTATCCTTGTTTCTTTCTTGTTGTTTTTTTTATAAATTGAA
>CAYOJD010000010.1:0-10296 GCA_964404205.1 uncultured Prolixibacteraceae bacterium | reverse complement strand
TGCCATCGCTGTTTTTGATAGGGTAAACAGGAAGCATATTGTAGGCCAATACGAAGTTGCGCGTATCGGTAGGCGAGTAGTCGCGTTGGGTAATTACTCCGGTGAATGTCAGGTTCAACCTGTCTTGCAACGCTTTTTGCGTAAATGTTAAACGTGCATTGTAACGTTCCAGATCGTTGTCTTTCACTACACCCTGTTGATCGAGATAGGAGATAGACGCCCTGTAGTTGTATTTCTCGCCGCCGCCCGAGAGCGAAAGGTTATGGTTCTGGGTTACCCCAGTCCGCATGATTTCATCAAACCAATCGGTATTGCCGCCCAGATCGAGGCCTGTTGTGTTAATGCTGTTGGCCGAGCAGTAGTCTCTCCACTCTTCGGCATTTAACAATTTGGGAATGTTTGTTACATTGTCAACGGCAACATATCCTTCGTAATCGACTGATGTTTGGTTTTTCTTTCCTTTTTTGGTGGTAATAAGGATTACCCCGCTTGCCGAACGTGAACCGTAAATAGCTGCAGCTGATGCATCCTTCAATACGCTTATCGATTCGATATCCTGAGGGGCTACTGAATTGAGGCTCATCCCCGGAACACCGTCGACAACGATAAATGGCTGGCTACTGGCGTTCAGTGACGAAGTACCCCTGAGCCTGATGGTTTGCTCTTTGGTAATATCGCCGCTACCGGTCGTAATGGTTAACCCGGCCACTTTTCCCTTCAACAGATCGACACCGGTACGTGTCACCCCTTTGTTGAAGTTTTTTTCCGAAACATTGGCTACCGAACCCGAAATTTCGCGTTTGGTTTGTGTGCCGTAACCTACAGCCACAATTTCGTTCAGGTTAATGGTTTCTTCGGCAAGCACTACATCGATGGCACTGCGGCCGCCAATGGCAATCTCCTGCGCCTGCATCCCTACAAACGAAACAACAAGCGTTTCGGCATCAGCCGGAATATTGATTTCGTATTTCCCATCCATATCCGAAACAATACCAATGGTGGTTCCCTTCACCAGCACGGTTGCCCCGGGAATGGCAACTCCCTTGGAGTCTTTTACCACACCGGTAACCTTCTTTTGCTGTTGCGAAGGCATATCCATCTGGCTGGGCGAAATCACAATCTGACGGTCGTAGACGTTGTATTTAACAGCTTCGCCATCAAAAACCTGACTTAAAATATTACTGATAGGCTGTTCTTTGGCATTGACATCAACTTTTCGTTCAACGTCAACCAATTCGTTGTTGTAGAGGAAGTAAAACTCGCTCGATTTTTCAATCTCTTTCAATACCTGTTTAACCGATGTCTGGTTCAGGTTCAGTGAAATGCGGGTCGATTGCGAATAACTTCCTGTGGCAAAAAGATTTAAGCTTGAGATAAGAATAATTAGTAAGGTAGCTTTCATAACCGTGAATCCTTTTTTTAAGACAATATAATACCTACTGTCCGGAAAGTTTAATCCGAATTTTTTCATAAGTTTGTGAATTAAATGTTCTAAAAATTAAGTTACTTGATTCGATAAAGGACATTTATCCTCCGGGAAGGTGCTGCAACACTTTCCCGTTTTGGTTTCTCTACGGGCAATGTTTCATAGGCAATGTAGTTTTCGTGTTTTGATCTCTTCTAATTTAATATGACGATTCGTTTGGTGTATGAGTTATCATCTTGCTTAACAGCTCTCTGTATCTTGTAATGCATCGGCGACGATTTACTCAGCAAATCGAGCACCTGCTCTATCGGCTCGTCGGTAAAGGTGGCCGTAAAATGGTAGTTTTTCAGTTTGGGGTTGTTTACCTGTACTTCAACATTGTACCAGTTGCCCAGCTTGTTGGCTACCACGCTGATGGGGTCGTTGAAAAAGACCAGTTTGCCATCTTTCCATGCCATATATTTTTCTAAATCTTCTTCTTTGCTGATACGTAGTTTGCGGTCGTTAAAATTGAACACTGCCCTTTCATTGGGGTTCAGTTCTGCGTAAGGGGTAACGCGGCTACCCGAAACCCGCTCAAGCTGCACTTTCCCGCAGACCAGCGTTGTCGACATCTCTTCGCCGTTCTCGTAAGCCTGCACATTGAACGCGGTGCCCAGCACCCTCACCTGCAAACTTCCCGTTTTGACAATAAATGGATTTTCAACATCTTTTCGTACTTCAAAAAAGGCTTCTCCGCTCAGGACAACATCTCTTGACCCTTCGCTGAAAACCGAAGGAAAGAGCAATCTGCTGCCCGAGTTGAGGTAAACCGTCGAACTGTCGGGGAGCTGAAACTTTGAACGGGTACCGTAAGCGGTGGTCACCTCCTGCATCACAACCTCCATTTTCGATGCTTTCCTGTTGTTCGACCCTTGATAAAAGAGCACGCCAGAGGTGATAAGGGCCAATGCCAAAACGGCTGCCGCAATATTCGACAATGGCCCGAAAAGTGATTTGCGGGCAAACGATGGCATTCGCCTTTTAGTGGCTTTCAATGCCTTTTCAGTGTCGAACAGATAATAATGGGTGGCGGCTCCGGCTTGCTGCCAAAGCATTCGATAGTCGTCAGCCACCTTCTGATGGCCGGGATCATCATTCAGCCAGTCATTTAGCTGTTTCTCTTCTTCGGTGGTCAATCGCCCCTCGAGAAACTTTGTTATTAATATTTCAAATTCTTCTTTCACCAGGCCGCTGTTTCAAAATGAATAATTTGTGTTCGATGGTGGTCCAGCAAAAACGTTAGTTGTACTTACAGGTTTGTCTTATTTTTAGATAAGACGAACAGCAAGGCTGCAACCCTACATCGGGAATGTTTTTTTTTGGAAAAATTAAAATGTTGTCAGGAAAAAGGAAGCAACAACCAGAAAATCGGCCAGCTCTTCGCGAAGGATTTTAATGGAACGGCCAATCAATGCCTCGACCCCTTTTACGGTGATTTGCATCTTTTCGGCAATTTGTTGATGGCTAAGCCCGTTGATACGACTATACTCGAAAGCTATCCTGCACCGTTCGGGAAGTTGCGCAATGGCTTGCCATAACCGTTCATCGAGTTCTCTGAAACTGACCTGTTGTTCTGTCTCGTCAGTCTCCAGGGCTATGGTGGGGTAGAGTGGCTTATTTGTTATTTTCCGGTGACGCAGATGGTCGATGGCCAAATTTCGGGCCATAAAAAATAGGTAAGCTGAAAGATTGTTGATTTGCTGAATTTTGTCTCTGTTTTCCCAAAACCGGAGAAAGCAGTCCTGAACAATGTTTTCGGTCTCGTTACCGTTGCCTACCATACGAACCACATAACCGCACAGCGGTTTGTAATATTGGCGGAAAAGATGGTCGAATGCCTGTTCGTCATCATTGGCCAATTGCTGAATAAAAAAATTGCCCGAAATTTTTTTATCAGGATCCATCAGGTATTTTTGAAATTTGTTGGTAGGTCAAATATAGATAAAAATATTGGCGGAATGGAATGATCTCTGTCAATTATGCTACTTTTTCGTCCTGCAACCTTTACATTCAGCCATTTTTTTTGGGAAAAGGCTTTTATTCCAGCGAAAAGTAACGATCGGGCGAAAAGCTTTTGCGATGGGCTGTCGCAAAAAAGAGATAGATTCCTTTCACTTCGTCTGCCTTCTCATTCAAAACAAGGGTGCCTCCGCCCGAAGCCCGCTGAAGCCACAACAGACAAGGCGATTTGTTTGATGATGGACAACAGCTTTCAACACTTACCGGCGAAGCCACCACTACGCTTGCCCAGTCGGTTGTCAGGTTCCTGAGGCACTTTTTTTGCTTTGTAACAGGGAAAGTGAAAAAACAATACATACGGGCATATTCATTCACCGAAAGTGTTAATAATATGTATATTGAATCGGGCCCGTAGATTTTTGTTGCGGTGTGTCGGGGTCTGGTTTTATCTATTTTTAAAAATGATATATCTAAAACCGAAAGCAGTGTGGGCAACATGTTATTACTTTTATCGTCGACTAAACTGATAACGCTCAACAGACAATTTGCCTTTATCGGCTGCATGGAATTCAGCAATGCGCGGCATCGTTAGCCGTTCGATGATGTTTGGATGAAAAAAATGAGATTACTCTCCCTGTCGTGTTATCTGATTTCAGTTTAAGTCACTATTAAATTGATTGTTGATTCAATTGGTAAACCGATTGGATGTGGACAAAAATAATGGCTAATAACAGAACTTTGAAACGAATGAACCCAATAGTCCTTTGGTTAATTGCCTGTCTGACTGTTTTTTTTAGCTTTCATCCAAAGCTTGGGGCGCAGGAGTCGATTTTGACAACGGCTTCCGATTTGTCCCGGTTTGTCCTTGCCGACAGTTCTGGATCAGCTGCGTTGTGGGTTAGCGGGACCGACTGGCAGGGGGTTAAGCAGGCGGCAGCCAACCTTAAAACCGATATTGGTCGGGTAACCGGAAGGGAGCCGGAGATTGTTGATGGTAGCGCTGTTCAGCATCAATCGCTGGTCGTTGTCGGGTCGGTGGATAAAAGCCCGGTAATCGCAACTTTGGCAAAAAGCGGAAAACTCGATACTGAAGTTCTTCGCGGGAAGTGGGAATCTTATTTGATTCAGACTGTTGAAGCTCCGTTTCCGGGAGTTGAAGAGGCATTGGTTATTGCCGGGAGCGATATGCGGGGCACCATCTATGGCATCTATGAACTTTCGCGGCAAATTGGCGTTTCGCCCTGGTATTGGTGGGCCGATGTGCCGGTTGCAATGCATGAATCTCTCTACATTCAAAACGGACGTTGGGTTTACGACAGTCCAAAGGTTAAATACCGGGGCATCTTTCTGAACGACGAGGCGCCAGCCCTTTCAGGTTGGGCTGCCGAAAAGTTTGGAGGCTTCAACCATCACTTTTACAGCCATGTTTTTGAACTCATTCTTCGGCTGAAGGGAAATTTTCTCTGGCCGGCCATGTGGGGCAAGGCCTTCTGGGACGATGACCCCGAGAATGGCCGTTTGGCCGACGAGGCCGGTATTGTGGTGGGCACTTCGCACCACGAACCGATGGGAAGGGCACAGGCCGAATGGCATAAGTATGGTTCGGGAGCATGGGATTACAACCACAATGCTTCGGAGCTGAAAGCCTTCTGGCGCGGAGGCGTGGAACGGAACAAAAACTGGGAAACATTGGTTACCATTGGGATGCGCGGTGATGGCGATGAGCCAATGAGCGAGGAGAGTAATATTGCCCTGCTCGAGAAGATTGTGAAAGACCAACGAAAGATTATCGGCGAGGTAACCGGTAGAAAAGCCGAAGAGACCCCTCAGGTGTGGGCACTTTACAAAGAGGTACAGGATTATTACGACAAAGGGATGCGGGTGCCCGACGATGTGACGTTGCTGCTGAGCGATGATAACTGGGGCAATCTGCGCAAGCTGCCCGGTATCGATGCCCCTGTTCATCCGGGTGGATATGGTATTTATTATCATGTCGACTATGTGGGAGGGCCACGTTCATATAAATGGCTGAATGTGACACAGGTGCAACGGATGTGGGAACAGATGAATCTGGCCTGGGTCCACAGGGCCGACCGTATCTGGATACTCAATGTAGGCGATTTAAAACCGATGGAATATCCCATCAGCTTTTTTCTGGATATGGCCTGGAACCCTGAACAGTTTCATTCGAAAAACCTGATTGAGCATACCGAACGGTGGTGTGCACAACAGTTTGGCGAACCCTATGCCAAAGAGGCTGCGCGTATCATCGACCTTTACACCCAATACAATCATCGGGTCACTCCCGAATTGCTGGATGCCAATACTTTTAGTTTGGAGAATTACAACGAATTTGAACGGGTGCGCAACGATTACCGCGATTTGACGCTTGATGCGATGCGGCTGTACAATCTGATGCCGACCGAATACAAAGATGCTTTCGACCAGTTGGTACTTTTTCCGGTGAACGCTTCGTCGAACCTTTACGAGATGTATTTTGCGGTAGCCAAAAACAGCCAATTGGCAGCCCGGCAGGATAGCGAAGCCAACCATTGGGCCGATGTGGCGCAACAGTGTTTCGACCGCGATTCGTTGCTTACGCTTCACTATCACACCACGATAGCCAACGGGAAATGGAACCACATGATGGACCAGATACGCATTGGATACACCAATTGGAACGAACCGCGTCAGCGGGTGATGCCCAAAGTAACCCGTATTAAAGTTTTACCATTAAATAACAATCATCTGGCTTTTGCCGAGGCCGATGGCTATGTTGCTATCGAAGCAGGGAATTTTCAGTCGGCACGCGGTACAGATAAAATCCGTTGGGAGGTAATTCCCGGTTTGGGAAAGACGGTTTCGGGGGTAACAACATGGCCTGCCAATCAATATCCTGCTCCGGCCGATTCGGTATATTTGGAATATGCTGTTAATTTTACCTCGACAGGCACTTTTGATTTGGCCGTTTTGCTTTCGCCTACGCTAAACTTCAACGGTAACAAGGGGTTGCGTTATGCCATTTCGTTCGATGGCGGGCCGGAACAGGTGGTAAATATGAATCAGAAATATGATATGCAGCAGTTTGAGCAATGGCAGGCAGAGCGCATCAACCGTACTGCGACCCAACATACGATTTCCCGGCAGGGAGTTCACCGGTTACGTTTCAGGGTGCTGGAGCCGGGTATTGTATTGCAAAAGATTTTAATCGATACCGGCGGACTGAAAAAGAGCTACCTGGGCGCACCGCAAAGTCAGCTGATAAAGTATTAAACATGAAGGGCAAACAACTGATATTTCTTCTTTTTTTCCTTATCCTCGCTACCGGAATGGCAGTGCCGGCCAGTGGTGCGGTAAAGCTTCCCCGTCTGGTGGGCAACGGGATGGTGCTTCAACGCGATATCCCATTAAGAATATGGGGCTGGGCCGATAAAAATGAACAGGTTACCGTTCAGTTTCAGGGTCGGATTCTCCGGACTAAAGCCGATAGTCATGGCAACTGGGCGGTAATGCTTCCGCCAACTGCGGCAGGCGGGCCTTTTACCATGAAGGTTAATGAGTTGGAAATAAGCGATATTTGGCTGGGCGATGTGTGGCTCTGTTCCGGGCAATCGAATATGGAACTGCCCATCCGCAGGGTGCTTGATGTTTACCGTGAAGAGATTGCCAAAGTAAATAATCCCCGCATCAGGCAATTCAGGTCATTCTCCAGAAACGATGTGATGGTGCCGCAGCATGATTATCCCGATGGGAAATGGCTTCCGGCTACACCACCCTATATCATGGATTTTTCGGCCGTGGCCTATTTTTTTGCCGACGATTTGTATCGGAAATATCAGGTTCCCATTGGGCTCATCCAGACGGCTATCGGTGGGTCGCCCGCCGAGTCGTGGTTAAGTCCCGATAAGGTAAAGGGGTACCTCGACGAGTGGAAGTTGCTGCAGTCGCAAACCCAAAAGGAAGCTCCGACGGATTGGTATGGGGAGGTGAACCGCACTGACCCCGGTACCGGGCATTGGTCGAAAGCAGGTACCGATGTCACGGACTGGGAAGAGATTTCGCTTCCCGGTTACTGGAGCGATAAAGGAGTCGATCTGATCAATGGGTCGCTTTGGTTTTATAAAGAATTTGAAGTGGCCGATTCGTTGCTGAACCGCGAGGCGGTGCTTCGGCTAGGCCGGATTATCGATAGCGATTCGGCTTTTGTGAATGGTACTTTCGTGGGAACCATCTCCTATCAGTATCCTCCGCGTATCTATAACCTTCCGGCGGGTCTGCTGAAATCGGGCAAAAATAGTCTGATGGTGAGGGTATTCAGTCAGGGGGGCAAAGGGGGTTTTGTGGAAGGGAAACCTTACAAAATCGTTGTTGGCAGACAAACCATCGACCTGACGGGCGACTGGAAATATCATATCGGAGCCAAACTGGCTCCGTCGGTGAGTGCAGGCAGCGGCTTGCAGTTTCAGCCGGGCGGCCTTTACAATGGGTTAATCGCGCCGGTAGTGGGCTACAAGCTTAAAGGGGTCATCTGGTTTCAGGGCGAATCGAACACCGGACGGGCAAAAGCCTACCGCGAGCTCTTTCAACAGTTGATTGTCGACTGGCGCGACCAGTTGCACCAACCTGAGTTACCCTTTCTTTTTGCGCAGTTGGCCAATCTGGGCATTCCCAACAAACAACCGGTAGAGAGTGGGTGGGCCGAGTTGCGCGATGCGCAGCGCAGGGCGTTGCAACTGCCCCATACCGGCATGGCCGTTACTTGCGATATCGGGGAGTGGAACGATATTCATCCGCTGAATAAAAAAGAGGTGGGCCATCGTCTGGCGCTCGAAGCCGGGCGGGAGGCTTACGGAGATAACCTGACCGTTAGTGCAGGCCCGTTGTATCAATCGATGAAAATGGTCGATGGTAGCATTCTCCTCACTTTCAGTTCGGTAGGGAGCGGCCTTTATGCCAATAGTCTGCTCGATGGTTTTCAGATTGCCGGAGCCGACGGGCAGTTTGTTTGGGCGAAGGCGGTAGTAATGTCAAAAAACAGCGTAAAGGTATGGAGCGATAAAATTACCCGGCCTAAGGCTGTACGTTATGCGTGGGACGATAATCCGGCAGGAGCCAACCTGATGAATAAAGAAGGATTACCCGCTTCGCCATTTACAACTGAAGAATAAACGAATTAAAAACCAATAATGATGAATAATTTGTCGCAGAAAGTTTCTGTAATCGAAAAGATTGGCTACAGCCTGGGCGACCTGGCCGCCAACCTGATTTTCCAAACCCTGATGACCTTCCTTGCCTTCTTCTACACCGATGTGTATAAAATTCCACCGGCCACCGCATCGGCCATTATATTTGCCGGAGGGATGCTTGGTGCCTTCTTCAATCCGGTGATGGGCATTATTGCCGACCGCACCCAAACCCGTTGGGGAAAATTCCGTCCGTGGATTCTCTGGACTGCCGTTCCGTTTGGCGTGATCGCGATGCTGGCTTTCAGTACCCCCAACTTTGGTCCGGGCGGGAAGGTGGCTTACGCACTGATAACCTATATTTTATTGGTAATTGTCTATTCGGCCAACAATTTGCCTTATGCTTCGTTGAGCGGTGTATTGACCGGCGACATGGCAGAGCGCAACAGTATCTCCTCCTATCGTTTTGTGGCCGTAATGGTGGCGCAGTTTATCGTGCAAGGGTTGCTGCTTCCGCTGGTGCTGATTTTGGGCGGTGGCGACCAGACCGAAGGGTTTACGAAGATAATGACCATCTTTGCCATTACCGGGATTATCTTTTTTATCATCACTTTCCTGACCACCAAAGAACGTGTTATTCCCAAACCTGAACAGCAATCAAGCATCAAACAGGATTTGGGCGACCTTCTCAAAAACCGCCCATGGATGGCCATGCTGGTGCTCACCATCTTTATCTTTATCACGCTGGCACTGAAGGGTGGGATGTATGTTTACTATTTCGAGAATTATCTTGATGAGGGTAGTCTGACCGCCTTCTTGCAGAATATTGGTTTTAATGGTTTTATTGCTGGGTTGAACACAACACTTACCGGTATGGGACTGACCGGTTTCTCGTGGCCCGAAGATGCCGCTACCTCAGGTTTTAGCCTTTTCAATGCGAGTGGTATCATCATGATGATTATTGGCATTACGGTCTCCAAAACATTGGCCGACCGATTTGGTAAACGCGATGTATTTGGGGCGAGCCTTTTCCTTTCGGCGCTCTGTCTGCTGCTCTTTTATTTCTGGTCGCCACAGTCCATTGCACCGGTATTTGTCAGTCAATTGGCGCATGGGTTTTTCTATGGTATCTCTACACCGCTGCTGTGGGCCATGATTGCCGATGTGGCCGACTATTCCGAATGGAAAAATAACCGACGGGCTACGGCCATTATCTTCTCGGCCATGATTTTTGGGTTGAAAGCCGGTTTGAGCATTGGCGGCTCGCTGGTAGCCGGTATTTTGGCCGTGTATGGTTACAATGAACAGCTCCCGGTTCAGAATCCCGAAACAATTAATGGTATTAAGCTATCGCTGAGTGTCTATCCGATGTTAACCTTCTTTGTCAGTGTGGGCTGTCTCTTTTTCTACGAAATCAACAAGAAGATGGAGGGCCGGATTCAGCAGGAACTGACTGCACGAAGAGGCGCGACAGCATAACCTTTCCTCGAAGTATATTTTGGAAGATAGAATAGATAAAATATAGAATATGAATAGATTAAATTTTTTTCTGATTTTGATCCTGATGGGTCTTGCGCTACCCAATCTGATGGCCCAGCCCACGCTGAAAGATGCCTTTGCCGGCAAATTCTATATCGGTACGGCATTGAATGCAGCTCAGATAAAAGAACGTGATGTAACCGGATA